>JAAVAG010000014.1 GCA_014804185.1 Lachnospiraceae bacterium | reverse complement strand
CTGCGCCGTCCGTCTCCTCATATCCGGTACATCTGTATCCGGCCGAGAGAGCCTGTCCGATCTTCTGTCCGTTCACCATTCTGCGGTAGGCGGTCTCCAGTTCCTCATCTTCCCCCGGCACAATATGGGCCGCCTCAATCTCGCCGTATTCAAACTGCGCCAGTTCCGCCTCCCGTTTTCTGGCATTTTCATCCAGGCTTTCCGCCTCGATCCGCTCCCGGAGTTTCCTGCACTCCCCATACAAACTGCTCACCTTTTCCAGCACGGGCACGAGTTTTTTTCCGGCATACAGATCCAGAATCTCCAAATGCTTCCTTTTCTGCAGCAGCGACTGATGCTCATGCTGTCCGTGAATATCGATGAGCAGTTCCGCCAGTTCCCTGATCTGTCTGGCCGTCACGGTTTCTCCGTTGATTCTGCTGATGCTGCGCGCCGCCTGTATCCTGCGGCTGATCACAATTGTCCCGTCTTCCTCCGCAGGCAGATCCATCTCCGCAAGCTTTTCTGCAACTTCCGGCTCTTCGGACTGAAAAACAAGTTCCACCAGAGCATAATCCGCCCCCGTTCTGATCATATCTCTGTCCGCTTTTGCGCCCAGAGCCAGATTGACGGAGCCGATCAATATGGATTTGCCCGCTCCCGTCTCTCCGGTCAGGATATTAAGTCCCGGTCCAAACATTACTTCTGCCTCTTCAATCAGAGCCAGATTTTTCACATGTAAACTGATTAACATAAGTTACTCCCATCTTCCGGCGCATTCCCCATCCCGCGCGCGATATGCTGCGGTTACCCCTCTTCCAGGGAATGTATTGTCCGCATCAGCGCCTGCGCATCCTCAGAAGTCCTCACGGCGATCATGATCGTATCGTCCCCGGCGATACAGCCCACAACTTCTTTCAGCTTCATGGCATCTATGGCGGCGGCTGCTGCCATTGCCATACCGGATACTGTTCTGACTACCAGAATATGCTGCGCTACATCCATGGACGTCAGTCCGTCTTTTAAAGCGCGGATATATTTATCCTCCAGACGGCGGTCGTCCTGTCTCAGCGCCACGTATTTCTGTTTTCCGCCTCCGGTGGGCGCTTTGGTCAGCTTCAGTTCCCTGATATCTCTTGAAACGGTCGCCTGTGTCACCTGAAATCCGGCCTGTTTCAGATAATTGGCCAGTTCTTCCTGCGTTTCTACATCGTACTCCTCAATGATCTCAATCACTTTATTCTGTCTTGTCTTTTTCATATGACCCCCATGCTGTCGTATATTCCGTCGTGTATTCCATCATTTACTCTTTCATTTTCCTGCGCAGATTTTCCAGAAAACTGACCTTATTCAGTTTCAGAAAAACAGCCTCTTTTTCCGATCTGGTGATCGTGATCCGGTCCCCCGTGTGCATTCCGGTACGGCCGCTCCCGTCAAAATTGGCTTCCATTTCCTGCCTCCCGCCTTCCCTGCCCTCCGGAATCTCTATGACGATCCGGTCTTCCGGCGACAGGATGATACTTCTCTGATTCAGCGTGTGCGGACAGATGGGTGTGATAATCATCAGACGCGTGTCCGGCGCGGCAATCGGTCCTCCGGCTGAGAGATTATAGCCGGTCGTTCCGGTAGGCGTGCTGACAATCACTCCGTCCGCGCTGTATCGCTTTAAAAACCTGTCGTTTACATAAATATCGAAATCGTTGATCTGCAGGGAACCTCTCCTGGATACGACCACATCGTTCAGTGCCCACTGCTCCTGGTTTTCCCCGTCCTTTCTCTCCACCGCCGCCCGCAGCATCATGCGCTCCTGTCTGGCGATATCCCCTGCCAGCACCTGGGTGAGCGCTTCCTCGATATGTTCCGGTTCCACTTCCGTCATAAAGCCCAGTGTACCCAGATTGACGCCCAGAATGGGAATCTGCAGGTCCCGGATCTCCCGCACCGCCCGCAGTATGGTTCCGTCGCCGCCCAGCACAAGCATACAGTCCACATTCTCTAAAGCTGCCGGAGAATCACTTTCTCCCAGACTGTTTTTCTCTCCAGTCACTGTCACCACATCGCATCCCCGCTCCCGCAGAAAACGGCATATCCGCCCGGTAACGGCAAACCCGCTGTCTTTGTGCACATTTGTATAGATCAGAAAATGTTTCATAGCCTACATCCTTACTCCAACGCCCGATGAGCGTTTTCCACCGCCTCTGCTATCCTTGTTTTCCACGGTTCCCGACAGGAACATCCGCTTTTCTCCTCCGTAAGACGCCGGAGATTTTCCTCGGCTTCTCTCTCCGTCCATTGTGCCGTATCCGCTCTGTATCCTGTATCTTTCTGCAGAAAAAGCAGATATTCTATATTGCCCTCCGGTCCCCTGACCGGTGAAAAGTCCAGTCCCAGAATACGAAAGCCTATACTGTCGGCATAATCCAGAACCTTGCAGAGCACTTCCCGATGTACGGACCGTTCTTTTACAACGCCCTTTTTTCCTATCTTTTCTCTGCCGGCCTCAAACTGTGGCTTGACCAGACAGACAATGCATCCTCCCGCACAAAGCACCGCTCTGGCCGGAAGCAGTATTTTGGTCAGGGAAATAAAAGAGACATCTACGGATGCAAAATCGGGCCGCTCCCCTATATCCTCTGCGGTCATATATCGGAAATTGACGCCTTCCATACAGACGACCCGCTGGTCCTCCCGCAGCTTCCGGTCCAGCTGTCCGTGTCCCACATCTATAGAATATACTCTGGCAGCCCCGTTTTGCAGCATACAATCGGTAAATCCGCCGGTGGACGCCCCGATATCCATACAGATCTTTCCCTCCAGCGACAGTGTAAACACCTCCACCGCCTTCTCCAGCTTTAACCCGCCTCTGCTCACATATCCGGGTGCGGCGCCCCTTACCTCTATTCTGACACGCTCCGCCTCCAGAGCGGTTCCGGCCTTGTCCGCCTGTCTGCCGTCCACAAATACATGTCCCGCCAGAACGGCTTCTTTGGCTTTTTCTCTGGACGCGGCAAGGCCCAGCCTCACCAGTATCACATCCAGTCTCTCTTTTGCCATCTCCCTTCCTCTCTATCCCTCATCCGCTTTTCCGCCGTCCTGTCCCATAATATTCAAAATGCAGTCGGCGATGCTTTCCGCATCGATCCCGATCTCCTTTTTCAGCATTTCCACATTTCCGTGCTCCACATACGCATCCGGTATCGTCACCGCCAGCAGTTCCACCGCAAGTTCCTGCCGGTCCAGCAGTTCCCGCACTTTCTCTCCGTAACCGCCGCTTGCCACATTCTCCTCCATGGTCACAATCAGCCGGTGTTTTCCCGCCGCATCTGTCAGCGCCTCCTCGTCGATGGGCTTGACAAACCTGGCATTGATCAGACTGCAGGGTACTCCCGCCTCTTTCACAATCTTTCTTACTTCCTCGGCGGTCTTTACCATGCTGCCCACCGCAAAAAGCGCCACCCCGGACTCGTCGTAGATCATCTCGCTTTTGCCATACTCCACGGGAGCGCGAAATTCCCGAAGCCCCGCGTAGGCCTCTCCTCTCGGATAGCGAACCGCCACAGGCGCTCCGAATTCCACCGCAAACTTGATCATATCCGACAGTTCCCACTTATTTTTAGGCGCCATAATGTGCATATTGGGAATACTGGACAAATAGGAGAGATCAAAAATACCCTGATGTGTCTCCCCGTCGCTTCCCACCAGTCCCGCCCTGTCGATGGCAAACACCACAGGCAGATTCTGGATGCACACATCGTGCAGGATCTGATCATAGGCCCTCTGCAGGAAAGAGGAATAGATCGCCACGATGGGTTTAAGACCGCCCGCTGCCAGACCCGCAGCAAAGGTCACCGCATGCTCCTCCGCAATCCCCACGTCAAAGAACCGCTCCGGATACATGTTGCGGAACCTCTTCAGCCCGGTACCGTCCGGCATGGCCGCCGTGATCGCCACCACGCTCTCGTCCCGCTGTCCCAGCTTGCACATCACTGTAGAGAAAATATCCGTGTAGCTGGCAGGTTTCCCCGCGCTGGACGGAAGGCCGGTCTCCACATCAAACGGCTCCGCCCCGTGAAATCTGGCCGGATGTCTCTCCGCCGGGGCATATCCCTTGCCTTTCTGTGTGATCACATGGATCATCACCGCGCCTTTCACTCTCCTGGCCTCGCCGATCACTCTGATGAGCGCTTTCACATCATGTCCGTCCACCGGTCCCAAATATGTAACTCCCATGTCCTCAAAAAGCATCCCCGGAATCACCAGCTGCTTAAAACTGTTCTTGGCACGGCGTATCTTGGCCACAAGGCTTTCTCCGTTGGGAATGCTCTGCAGTTTATTGTATATTTTCTCTTTCATATCCAGATAGCTGGTGGCCGTGCGGATATTGTTCAGATACTTTGACACGCCGCCCACATTCTCCGATATGGACATATTATTGTCATTCAGGATGATAATAAAATTGGTCTCCAGGCATGAGGCATTGTTCAGCGCCTCATACGCCATCCCCCCTGTCAGGGAGCCGTCCCCGATCACAGAGACGATGGTCCGCTTCTCTCCCTTGAGATCCCGCGCCCTGACCATCCCCAGTCCCGCGGAAATAGAAGTGGAACTGTGTCCTGTGTCAAACGCGTCGCAGTCGCTCTCTCTGCGCTTGGGAAATCCGCTCATGCCGTGTAATTTCCGCAGATTCTCAAATCCGTCCCTGCGCCCCGTCAGCAGTTTATGGGTATAGGACTGATGCCCCACATCCCATATGATCTTATCTTCCGGCAGGTTTAACGACAGATGCAGCGCCATTGTCAGTTCCACCGCTCCCAGATTGGATCCCAGATGACCGCCGGTGACACTGATCTTCTCAATCAGAAATTCTCTGATCTCCTCCGCCAGCGCCCCATAGTCCTCGGGAGCTATATTTTTGATATCATTTGTTTTCTCTATCCGCTCTAACAGCATCTCTTATTTCTCCCGATGAATCAGCTGTGTGACCAGCCCTTTCAGGAACTCGTTGTCTCCGCCCAACTCATCCAGTATCCGAAGCGCTTCCTCAGACAGTCTCTGCACATCCTCCGCCGACCGCTCCAGCCCATGCATCGTCACATAGGTCTGTTTGCTGTTTTTCGCATCGCTCCCAACAGGTTTCCCCAGCACAGTTTCATCCCCTGTCACATCCAGAATATCGTCCTGGATCTGGAACGCAATGCCTACATCATATGCGCACTTTTCTATCCGCTGCACCGTTTCCGAAGGCGCCCCCGCAAGAATCGCTCCCACCATCATGGAAGCCTGGATCAGCGCCGCCGTCTTATGTTCATGGATAAACAGCAGTTCCTCCTCCGCCAGTTCTCCTCTGCTCTCCGCCAGGATATCCGCCGTCTGCCCGCCGATCATGCCAAAGATGCCCGCTTTTTCGGCCAGCACCTTCAGCGCCGCCGCAGCCGTCCTGTATCCGGACGCGCCGCCGTCCTCCCCGGCTGTGCAGAGCTCAAACGCCCGGATCGCCGTCTCAAAGGCATAATTCAAAAGTCCGTCTCCTGCCAGTATCGCCATCGCCTCACCGTACACCGCATGGGTGGTTTTGCGGCCTCTTCGGTATTCATCGTTGTCCATGGCCGGCAGATCATCATGCACCAGGGAATAAGTGTGGATCATTTCGATGGCCGCCATAAAGGGCTCTACGATCCTCTCACTGCCTCCCAGCATACGGTACGTCTCCTGCATCAGCATGGGCCGCAGCCTTTTTCCGCCTGCCTGGATACTATAGTTCATCGCCTCCGTCACCGTGCGCTGGTATCCCGCCTCATCGGGCAGATACTCCGCAATCACCGCTTCGATCTCCCTGACTTTTTCATTGATCCGCTCTTTTATCTCCACCTAAAAATCCTCCAATGTCCCGTCTTCCGTGATAACCTGAACCTGTTTTTCCACCTTATCGATCTCTTCATTGCACTGTTTCAGAATGCGCATCCCCCTGGCGTATGCCGCAAAAGACTCCTCCAGAGAGACATCGTCCTGTTCCAGGCTTCCGATAATCTTTTCCAGTTCAGCAAAGTTTTCCTCTAACGTCATTGTCCTCCTCCCTGCGCAGCACCCTTGCCCGGATGCTTCCGTCCGTCACGCGGATCTGCAGTTCATCTCCCACTTTCACCTGCGAGACTCTCTTTACATTTCTTCCGTCTGCATCGGATACATAAGAGAATCCCTGGCTTAACTTCTCCAGCGGAGAGAGTCCTTTCATTTTCTCAATGTACACTTCCATCCTGTGTCTGTCACGCAGCAGCTTTCTCAGCATATTCTCCTGCAGCTTTTCTTCCGCTCTGAGACAATAGGTTCTTTTCTCTCTGATGCGCCCTGCCGGGCTCAATATCCTGAGCCTGTCCGCGCACTGCCCGGCCCGTCCCCGCGCCTGACTCAAACTCCTGGCCATCTGCCGCTCCAGCCTTTTTTCATACTCCAGGAGCGTCTGCCAGAGCGCGCGGTAATCATATACCGCCAGCTCCGCTGCCGCCGAAGGGGTGGGCGCCCGCAGATCGGAGACAAAATCCACAATGGTCGTATCCGTCTCATGTCCTACCGCCGAGATAACCGGAATGCTGCAGTCAAACACCGCCTGCGCCACTATCTCCTCGTTAAATGCCCACAGATCCTCTATGGAGCCGCCTCCCCGTCCCACAATGATCACATCCACGTTCTGTCTTTCCATGGCATGGATGCCGTCCACAATACTCTGGGGCGCGGCTTCTCCCTGTACGACAGCCGGGTAAAGGATAATGCGGATATACGGGTTTCTGCGCTTCGCAATATTGATGATATCCCGCACGGCCGCACCGGTAGGCGCTGTGACCACGCCCAGGCTTCGGATGTAAGCCGGGACAGGGCGCTTGTACTCCGAAGCAAACATGCCCTGCTCCTCCAGCTGCGCTTTCAGCCGCTCAAACCGCTCATGCCACAGGCCGGCCCCGTCCGACACGATCTGTCTGGCGTACATCTGATATCTTCCTTCTTTTTCATAGACATCTATGCTGCCGCCGGCAATCACCCGCTGACCGTTCTGCAGCTGGAACCCAAGTCCTCCTCGGTTCCCGGCAAACATCACGCAGGGAATCGCTCCCCGCTCATCCTTTAACGTAAAATAAATATGTCCAGAAGAATGATATTTACAGTTGCTGACCTCTCCCTTTACAAGGATGGACTGTAACATAAAATCCTGCGTGAACATATTCTTGATGTACGAATTCACTTGTGCTACGGTATAAACGTTCTGTATAGTGACCACCACGCCTTATGCAAATTTAGCCAGTATCGCATTGACAAAACTGCCGGAGGAGTTCTGTCCAAACTTCTTGGCCAGTTCCACAGCCTCGTTGATCGCCACGCCCACCGGCACTTCCTCGTCATAAATCATCTCATAGAGTGCAAGACGCAGTATGGTCAGTTCCACCTTACCCATGCGCTTTACATCCCAGCCCTCCGATTTTTCGTCCAGCATTCTGTCCAACTCGTCCAGCCGGGATGCAATATTGCCGTATTTGGCGGTAATGTACTCCGCATCCTGCTCTGTGTATTCGATTTCGTCATCCTCAAAGAACATCCTGATCTGCCCGGGCATATCCTCCGGCCCGTTAAATTCCACCCGGAACAAAAGCAGGAAGATACGTTCTCTCAGTTCTCTTCTTCCCATGTCGTACCTTTCTGTACACGCCCTGCGCCATTACCTGTTTTTCTGCATGTTGACGCCCGCGATCCGGATGTTGACATCGGTGACCTGCAGTCCCGTCATATTCTCGATCGCAGTCTTCACTTTCATCTGTACTTTCTGACAGGTAGCGGGAATATTATAGCCGTAATCCACGGTTACGGACAAATCCACGGTCACGTGCTTATCCAGAATATCCACCTTTACTCCCTTGGTCAGATTCTTTACGCCGACTTTGCTCATCAGCTCATGGGTGATATTGCCCGCCATAGCGGATATCCCGTCCACCTCTGTGGCAGCCAGTCCCGCAATCATTGCGACCACATCATCCGCGATCTGTACCGCGCCTGCATTTTCGTCCTCCTGTAACAGATATGTGTTTTTATCCGTTTCTCTTTCCATATGAGTTTCCTCCTTAATAAGCTGAAGCAATGCATCCCTCAATACCTGTCTGATCATTATATCACACCTGACGCCCTTTTGCCTAGGCTTTTCTTTTTATTCCGGTCATGTCAGCCAGAAAGTCAGCAGCAGCTGATCCTCATCATCCGCATAGGCCACCACCCCGTCCGGCGCATCCAGATAGCGGAAAATCTGCTGATTGGTGATCAGTTTTTCAAAAACCGCGCGGTAGATCTCATAATCCGCACATTTCAGCGTCACTTCTTCCCGCCCCTGTTCATAACAGCGACGGAACAGTTCCTCCAGTTCCGTCTCGTCATATTCCGTAAAATAGGCTCCCTCCATCACATAATAGTTAGCCGCCATGGATGTGCACTCCGGCACGGGAACCACGTTGTCTATCACATGTGTCCTGCAAAGCTGCTGTGTCGTCACACAGAGATAATCATAATTGACGGACGGAAAGATTTCCGCATTCACCAGTTCTCCGTTTTCTGTGATCTGATAAGAGGCATCCCCCCAGGTAGTGTCCACATAATAGTATTCCCCGTCTATCCTCACCAGATTCCAGGCATGCCCCTCGCCGTTATTTACCGTTCCCATAACCAGCGTGGCTTCCATTCCCAGCTGCTGCAGCAGATATTGGGTAGCCTTGGCATAGCCCTGACACACCGACTCTCCGCCGATAAAAACCGAGCAGATATTCTGATTCTGCTCCGCCTGCAGATTGTACTGCGTATGCTCGATCAGATAGTCATAGACATATTTTACTTTCTCATACTCTGACGCCTCCCGCGGAATTCCCGACAGACACTCTTCCACATACAGCGCAATCTGTGCCTGTCTGACCGCGGTTTCAATGGCATCCATGTCATAGACCCCGGAAAAGGCAATGCGGACGGTCTCCTCCCCCTGTGTGTACTGCGTATAATGATACCCGGATACATAAAATATTTCCGGGTGGTCATTCAGCACACACTGAAATATGGGGTATATTCTCTCCGTATCCACCGCTTTGATTCCTTCCGCCCACAAATCTCCCGTTTCCAGATGTTCCCGGAATATGTGATAAATATCCACATACCAGTACTTTTCCTCGTCAGGCAGCAGCCTGAAAGAATAACACTGCGCCAGTTCCTTAAAATATGCTTCGTAATCCGGAGACGGCTCCTCCGGCCAAACGCCCGGATCATCCCCCTGCCGAACGTCCCGGCTGACATCCGGCCATGCGGCCAGGCCATCCTCCTGCGGCATGGATGATTCCGCAGCGCCACTGTTTTCCCAAGCGCCATCTTCAGGGGTTCCTTCCATGCCGCAGCCCCAGGCGCCAAGCAGGCAGAAAAGGACAACCGCCGATGCGGCAAATCTTCTGATCTTCATCCTTACCCCCATCCGCGCGCTGCCGCGCGCCCCAAATCCTGTCAGTTTCTCCCAAATTCTGACAAAATCAGACCTTTGTTCCTGTCCAGAGTCATACCCACACTCCATGCATTGATAAACAGAAGCAGCGGATTTCCCTTTAAATCCCTGATCTTCTTCATATCGGACGTACCTGACAGCCTGTCCAGATCAATATCCCGGTTCTCAATCCATCTGATATGCTCATAGGGAAGAGGTTCCAGGCGGATCTCCACATTATATTCATTTTCCAGACGATATTTGAGCACATCAAACTGCAGCACTCCCACCACGCCTACAATGATCTCTTCCATCCCGGTGCTGAGTTCCTGAAAAATCTGTATTGCACCCTCCTGGGCAATCTGTGTGATTCCCTTGACAAACTGCTTTCGCTTCATGGTATCCACCTGGCGCACCCGTGCAAAGTGCTCCGGCGCAAATGTCGGAATGCCCTCATAACAGAATTTCTCTTTGGGCATGCACAGCGTATCCCCGATGGAGAAAATCCCCGGATCAAACACACCGATAATATCTCCGGCATACGCCTCGTCCAGTATCTTTCTCTCGTCCGCCATGATCTGCTGGGGCTGTGAAAGGCGCATGACCTTTTCCCCCTGCACATGCCGCACTTCCATACTGGCGTCAAATCTGCCGGAACAGATACGCATAAACGCGATACGGTCACGGTGCGCCCTGTTCATGTTTGCCTGTATTTTAAACACAAAGGCGGAAAAATTGTTTTCCACCGGATCGATCAGTCCGATATCCGCCTTTCTGGGCAGCGGCGTCGTTGTCATCTCCAGAAAATGTTTCAGGAAATCCTCCACCCCGAAATTGGTGAGCGCAGATCCAAAAAATACAGGCGTCAGGTCGCCGCTTCTGACCGCGTCCAGATCAAATTCCGCGCTGGCCCCGTCCAGCAGTTCAATCTCATCAAACAGTTTATCCGCCGCGGCCTCACCGATTATTTCCGTCAGTCTGTCCCGTTCACCGGCCGGTATCTCCGTGGTCTCTCCCTCTTTTGTCCCTTTCTCGGTATCGGAATATGTCAGAACCGCATTCCGGTTTCTGTCATATACGCCCTTAAACCCTTTCCCGGAGCCTATTGGCCAGTTTACCGGGCAGGTGGCAATGCCAAGTTCTTTCTCTATATCGTCCAGCAGTTCAAAGGTATCGTTTGCGTCCCTGTCCATCTTATTAATAAAAGTAAAAATCGGGATTTTACGCATCACACATACTTTAAACAGCTTTCTGGTCTGCGCCTCCACTCCCTTGGAGGCGTCGATCACCATGACAGCCGAATCCGCGGCCATAAGAGTCCGGTAAGTATCCTCCGAGAAATCCTGGTGTCCCGGTGTATCCAGAATATTGATGCAGAACCCGTCATACTCAAACTGCAGCACGGAAGATGTCACCGAGATTCCTCTCTCCTTTTCGATCTCCATCCAGTCTGACACCGCGTGTCTCGCCGTAGCTTTTCCCTTGACGCTTCCCGCAAGATTGATAGCGCCCCCATAGAGCAGGAACTTTTCTGTCAGCGTCGTCTTGCCCGCATCGGGATGTGAGATAATCGCAAATGTCCGTCTTCTGTTTATTTCGTCCGCATAAACCGCCACGTCTTTTTCCTCCATGTCCTCAAAGCATTCCCCTGCCATGGATCCGCGCTCCATGGCTTTCGGGGTCAATTTCAAAATATTGTAACACAGTCGCACCGATATCTGCAAACGTTTCCCTTGTCCCGAGGTTTTGCGGCGCAAGTTTCCTGCCGTACATCAAAAAGGGCGTATATTCTCTGGAGTGATCCGTGGAGATCGTATACCCCGGATCACATCCATGATCCGCGGTAATCATCAGCAGATCATCCTCCCGGAGTCTGTCCATAAGTTCCGGCAGGCGTCTGTCAAATTCCGTCAGCGCGCGGGCATAGCCGTCCACATCATTTCTGTGGCCGTACAGCATGTCAAAGTCCACCAGATTCACAAAACACAGTCCGCTGAAATCCTTTTCCAGATATTCCAGCGTCCGCTCTATCCCCTCGGCGTTGTTTTTTGTGTATACATATTCCGTAATTCCTTTTCCCGCAAAGATATCTTTGATTTTCCCTACGCCGATCACGGCGTATCCTTCCTCCGAAAGGCAGTCCAGCATCGTCTTTCCGGGAGGTTCCAGTGAGAAATCATGGCGGCCGGACGTCCTGACATAGGCTCCGCTTTTTCCCGCAAAGGGCCGTGCGATCACCCTGCCGACACCATGCTTTCCCTGCAGGATGTTTCTCGCCACCCTGCAATAGCAGTATAATTCTTCCACGGGAACCACATCCTCATGTGCAGCAATCTGAAAAACGCTGTCCGCAGACGTATAGACAATCAGCGCGCCTGTGCGTATATGCTCATCGCCATAATCCCGGATAACTTCCGTGCCCGAATAGGGCTTGTTGCAGAGTACCCCTCTTCCCGTCTGCCGCTTAAACTCCGCAATAATCTCCTCCGGAAAACCGTCGGGATAGACCGGCAGCGGGCTTTCGGAACACAGTCCCGCAATCTCCCAATGGCCTATGGTTGTATCTTTTCCTTTTGACGCCTCTTTCATCCGCGCAATCACTCCGCAGGGCGGCTGCTGCTCCCCGGCGCAGGTTACACCGTCAATTTGAAAAAGTCCCAGCTTTCCCATGTTCTTCATGGAAAAAAGAGGGCTTTGGGACACTGTCCCTAAGGTGTTCACTCCCGCATCGCCGTACAGAGCCGCATCCTCCATGGCGCCGATGCCAAAACTGTCCAGAACGATCAAAAAGATTCTCTTCATATGTGTTTCCTTTCTCCGCTTTGCGGCGGCATGCTGCGCGCCTGCAGTGCGCTCCCCGCCACTGCCTTGCGGCGACATGCTGCGCGCCTGCAATGCACCCCGCCGCTGCCCTGCGGCGGCATGTTACGCACCTGCAGTGCGCTCCCCGCCACTGCGGCACAGCACCGCGAAAAACACCGCGGAGCTGCGACGCAGCGGCGGGGTCGCGGGCTTCGCCCTATCGTCTTCCACTTCCGCCTGGCCCACGCTTCTGCCCTGGCGGGCAGGCATGGGCCAGGCGGAAGTGGAAGACGGCACTGCTCATTGCCTACGCGGACATTATACTATATTTTGAACTACTGCACAACTGTGCTGATGACAATATTCGCCGCATCGATTTCTGTTTTACGTTTTACAATGTCTTCGATCTGCGCTCTCTGCACGTCATCCAGTTCCAGTGCATTTACCACCACGTCCACATTTCCGTCGTTGATGCTCACAATGACGTCGCTGAATCCCTTTGCCTCCAGCAGGATCTCCGCAGCGGTTTCTTTCTCGGCAATCTCAGTCATACGAACCATGGTGTCCACAGCGTTCTGTTTCTGCGCGTCGGTCAGTCCGGGACTGTTGATGATTTCCAACAGTGTCTCTCTGTTTCTGGCTCTGGTCTGTTCTTTCATCAGTTTTGCATCTGAAAGTGTAGCCAATCCCGCTCCCGAGGTAAACACCGCCTCTCCGGGAATCTCACCGTCTGCCGGTGTCTCGGCCTGGCCCTCACCCGTCGCCGGCGCATCCGTACCGGACGCGCCGTCCGCCTGCTGCATACCTGTATCCAGGTAATTGTCCGCCACAGAATCCACATCCGTTTCCAGACTTTCCACATCGGCATTTCCTGCCGCTGCCAGATCGTCCTCCGACAGATCCAGCAGGCCGTCCAGGTTATAATTACTCCCGACATCCTCAGAAGTCAGGTTTTCCGCCGTCACGCCGCTCAAAATATCTGCCTGCCCGGAAGCCGGCAGATAATCTTCATCATCCAGGTTTGTTCCTGCGAATTGTAAGTATCCCGCCACTGCGATCATGATCGCCAATGCCGTAATCATCAGCTGATTTTTTTTGAGTAAGTTTTTCACGTTGCTCTCCCCTTTTCCGACACACTCAAGGCGTCTCCATCTTTGCTACTCCTATTGTATTCTGGCTTGCCCCGATATATGCAGTCCTTGGAAAAAACAACGGAGGGGGCAGTCCCTTTTGGATTGTCCCCTCCCGCATGATACAAAAACTCACACAGCCTGCTCACCGATACCGTTTCGTTTACATGATTTCGACCAGTTTTCTGCACAGCATAACCAGATCGTACCGGATGCCTTTCCTGCTGCGCCAGCCTCTTTCGGACCATTTCTCTCCGGAAAGATCATCTCCTCCGTCCGCCGCCTCCATGGCTCACGCCGCTGCTGCTCCGGTGTCCTCCCGAGCGGCCGCTGCTGCTGCTTCCGCCGGAACCTCCGGAACTGCTGCTGGACTTGATCGCACAGCTTGTGACATATTTGTTGATCAGTTCATCTCTCTGCACTGTAAAAACAGGCGCTCCTCCATGCTCATAGTCCACATAAGTCGTCTGCACCGTGGATTTGGCGCCCTCTGTGCTCTTCAGATGGGTCGTCACAAACAGAATCGCCGGAATCAACGCAACGACCAGACATACCAACGGACTGACGCTGATCCCCAGGCGCCTGGTTCGGCTCATCTGCTCCCCCACCGTTTTGACATAATATTCATACGCCTTATACGGATTCTTTTCCACTCTGTCGTATACGCCGTCTATCACCTTATTGATCATGCTGCGCGAGTATCTGTCGTAAGCCCTTCCGCAGGTGGAAAGCCAGCTTCCTCCCTGTCCCTCATACCAGTTATCCAGAAGCAGCACGCCGTCCCCGTGAACCGCATTATATCCGTAGAGATTCTGGTCATAAAAGTCATCCGCATAGTTCGTCATGGCTTTTTCCCATTCATAATCCGATATGTATCCGTTTGAATCGATCAGAGCCTCGTTCAGCGTAACCAGTACGATATCGCAGCCGGTGGCCCGCTCCGTTCGGGCGATCAGGCTGCGGAGCTTCTCCTCCTCCTCGTCGCTCAGCACATCCGCATAATCGTACACCCGCTCCTCGGGGCACGAAGTATTGCTCCTCTCAGCGCCCGTCCTGTCCCGCATCCATGCCGCCCCGCTGGCCAGGATCGTGATCACGGCCATAATTCCCAGTGCAATATATAAAAATCTGAAATAGTGAAAGTATTGTTTCATTTTTACACTCCCTGCCCGCCTTCTATCTTTTGACTTTCTTGTCCTGGTATCATATCAGTGACAGTAACTGCCGCAGCATCAGCATGATCATCAGAATCCCGCCGAAAACCGTCGCTCCGTACCCCCACACCTTGGAGGGCAGGATGGGAAGTTTCCCCACGATCTTGCCTGTCTGTCCGTTTACATGAAACCGGAAGTCCTGATCCTTATATTTATAGTTATAGATCCACACCGGCATCAGTGCATAACTTGCGTTTTTGCGCTGTACATCCACGCCGTCCCTGGCGGCTTTTCTGCTGCCATAACCTGTTATGCTGCCATGCAGCATATCTCCCGCATCCTTGACAGTCTTACTCTGCGCCCGGTATTCCATGGCATCCGCGCCCTGATTGTAGCGCTCCGCAAAGAAACCCGACATATATTCCGCATGGAAATCTTCCAGCGCTTTATAATTATAGGGTTCCATCAAATCCATCGTGCTGTCCGGCATGGCGTCTGAAGCGTCCACAGGCACCTTGTCAAATGCCGCCTCCATTTCCCTGACTACATGATACACGGACGTCTCCGTATACTGTCTGTTGCCGGAAACCCATGTTCTGACCTTGGTACATTCCCCGTCATAGTGCCCCTGTACCTGGTAATCATAAAGCCAGAACGGCACATACATCCCTTCCATACTGTCCAGTTTTGCGTCCGAGAAAAAATCCGACGGTGCAAAAACGCTGGATTTAAACTTCTCTCTCAGCTTTTTTTTCACAGTCTCTTTGTCCAGCTTAAAGGGCAGGATCAGATGCGGCGTATATTCGCCCTCCACCCGCTCGTCGAAAATAATGTAGTTATTGCAGTAGGGACACTGACTGGCGGAAGTATAGTCACTGATCTGTAACTGTCCTCCGCAGTTGGCGCAGACCGCCGTGCCCTGGCTGGCCTGCTGCTTTTCCTCGCTGCCCAGGCTGTCGCAGTAAGGACAGAACATTGCCATTTTTGACGGACTGTAGATCACGTTGCCGCCGCAGTTTTTACATTTAAAAATCATATCGCGTATCCTCCTTCAGCGGAAAATATCCGCAAAACGCTCATACGGTATCTCAAAAGTGGGATTCCCTGCCGCTCCCGGCAGAAGTGTATAAATATCATAGCAGAGCACCAGCCCATCCGGAGTGAGATAAAAGCATTCCGGTCTGAAATTTTTCACCAGCACATTGCTGTCCCAAGTTCCCTCCAGCCCAATTCCCTCCAGCTCGCACATCTTATAGACTGCGGCAGTAAGACGTTTCATATAATGGATTCGGTCCACGGTAAAGAGATCGTCCATGAAAACCTCCTGTCCCGTATCCCGGGCAAAAATCAAAGGCACAGCCTCCTCCCGGCTTCTTATCCCTCCGCTGTAACAACTGCTGTAAAAGTACATGGATATGTATTTCTCCCCGATGTACAGATGATCGTATCCATACCACAGGTACCAGTTACTGCATGTGCCGCTGCCAAACCGCTCCTCCATCTCCTCTATATCCTGATAAAAGCGCTCTTCCTCCTCCAGCGCCAGCTTCATCAGTTCTTCCATTGTCCCATTGAGCCTCTCGCTGACCGGCAGCTGTTCGCCAAACCGCGGCAGCGTTATCTGAAAATCGCTGTAAACAGATACGTTCCCGTCACTGTCCCCGATTTTCTCCGTTTCGTCACTGTCCCCGTAATTGCTCCGGAAAGTCATTTCCCCCTCCAGATATTGCCCTGCCTCCTCATCCTGCCTTCCGGGACAATAATTCATAATCTCCGAGGCCGTGATCTCGCTGGAATCCCGCACCAGATCTTCCCTGCGCAAAGGCTCCATATCCTCAAAGATAACAAACCGCCGGCTTTGAGCGTCCCACACATGCCACAGCACGCCTTTATCCTCAGATGTGAAATATTTGACAAACAACTGTCCGTCTGTCAGAAAAATTCCCCGATTGCAGCTTGCGGCAAAGGGATAATACAGATCTTCCTCCACGTTGATCTCCGCCAGCAGCTTCTCCTCCCGCGTCCCCTGATCCAGTAGAAACATCTCTTGTTCCCGGAACAGATATATCTTACCTTCGGATACAGTAAACCACTGCACACCATACGCCAGTATTTCCGGCTCAGATCTATACTGATTTCCCTGCGGTTCTTCACTGCTTTGCAATTCCTGACTCTCCTGTGCAGCCTGATCTTCCTACAGATTCAGTCTGGCCAGGCAGCCGTCCGCGATATAATACAGCGCTCCCTCATATGCCAGCAGACTGCTGATCTTCCTCCCGCTCTCTGAAAGCACATCCTCTCCGGTTCCATCCGGGCCGCACCGATACAAAACCCACTTGTCATCCACCTTATTTTCATAGTAAATTCCATACTCATCCATAGCAAACACAGCGCACATTTTCGGTACCAGCAGCCGACAATCGCTTCCATCCGTTTTCATGCTGTAAAGGTATCTGTCATTTGCCGCCTCTTCCCCTGATATCTGATAAAAAATGTCATCCGCTTCGTCGTACACAGAGAGAAAATATACGGTATCCCCCCATATTGCCATATTCTGCATGGGAATATCCGATAACTTTGTCAGCCCGCTGCCGTCCGTTCCCACTCTGTAAAGTTTCTGTTCGTCACTGACGTTGATAAAATACAACTGATCCCCCAGCGCAATAATCTCCCCCGGGATTTGGTCGGCAACAACCTCCGACGGCATTCCCGCTCTTTCCGACCGGCACAGAGAATAGTCGAGTGTCTGGCTTCTGAAATAATAATAACCGTCCGCATATGCAATGTTGTTGCCCTGATTGCCGTTCTGCATGCAGTTTACATAAAACACATCATCCGTGCCCTTCAAAACAGGCATATCAACTGCCTGCTGTTCGTCTGGCTCTGCCTGACATTCCTCTGGCTCAGCCTGGTATTCCTCCGTCTCTGCCTGATATTCCTCCGGCTCTGCCTGGCATTCCTCCGGCTCTGCCTGGCATCCTGCCTGCAGAAACAAAAACAACAAAAACAGACAAATACCGCTTCTCTTCCACTTTCTGTTCATCTATGTATCTCCCAAACCACTTTTTCATTATAACACCTGCAGCCGCTTTATGCAAAAAAATTCCCCTGTCTGTGTCCGAAAAATGTTGCCTCTAAGGCGGCGGCCGCTGAATGGGCTATACCGGATTCAAACAGGAGAGTACATGTCTTAATATATAATTTGTTCCAACTGCACAGTTGAAATTTGTTTTGCGCCGGATTACTCCAAGGGAAGAATATTCTGCATAAAGTATTGAATCTGTTTTTGCCACCAGCACCAGTCGTCATTTACGTCAAACCCCCAGTAATTCACCCACGCCGGAATCCCCATATCCCGGAGCAATGCGTCCATCCGACGGGTAGAGGCCAGCAGATCCTCCTCCCAGGCTCCCTGACCGACACACAGAATAATCTTACTATTCCTGTATAATTCCATGTAGGGATGCTCTTTGGGCATATTCCTCAAAAAATCCAT
>JAAVAG010000013.1 GCA_014804185.1 Lachnospiraceae bacterium | reverse complement strand
TAGTAAGATATTCTATTTTCATGTCAGTTATCCTTCTTTTGTCCTCTCTTCCGTATACTCTTTGAAATTCTTCATGAGATGTCACACTATTCGTGTTATCCTGATGTTTCACAAAAAGGTGCAAAGTCTTACTGTTTCCATAAAGACTTCACACCTTTTATGATATGCTGCCGTTTTGTTTCCTGTATCCATGCTTCAAATCGTCGGCCGGTATATCTCGCTGATCTGCTCTTCCACAGTAGAAAAACAGTTCAGCAGCTGCGGATTGAACACTCCGCATCCCCCCGACCAGATGATTTCCAGCACTTTATTTCTGGGAAAGGCTTTCTTATAGACCCGGGGACTACTCAGAGCGTCATACACGTCAGCCAGAGAAACAATCTGTGCCCAGAGCGAGATCTCATCCCCGCACAGATGATCCGGATATCCGTTTCCGTCCCACCGCTCATGATGATGACATGCAATGTCCCACGCATACTCGTAAATTTCGCTTTCTTTCATTTGAGGAATACTTTTCAACAGTACTCCCCCCTGTGTGGTATGCGTTTTCATAATCTCATATTCTTCCGGCGTAAGTTTTCCCGGCTTTGTCAGAATCGCGTCAGGAATCACGATTTTTCCCACATCATGCATAATAGCGGCAAGAGAAATGTTGTCGATTTCCTGCGGACTCAGCCCCTCGCCGAAATCCGTATTTTCCAGCATAATTTTCGTGATGGTGGCAATACGGTTTACATGCTCTCCCGATTCCTCGTTCCGAAATTCAATTGCAGCGGACAGCGCCTCTATCATTCCTCTGTTCAGCCGGGCAATCCGCTCTGCCTGCTGCACCAGTTCAGAACTCTGCATTTCTATCACATTATGCATATGCTTTCGGGTGACAAATAATTCGATAATAGACTGCACCCGCCGCTGCACCACATAAGGCACTACGGGTTTTGCAATTACATCCATCACCCCAAGTCGATAAGCCTCCCGCACCACCTCTCCCGCATGCTCCGCTGTAATCAGAAACACCGGAATCTCTTCCAGAACTTTCATTTTCTTCAGACGCCGCAGCACCTCAAGACCGTTCATTTCTGGCATGACCATATCCAACAGGATCGCGCAAAGCTGCTGGCGGTTTTTCATCACTTCCGCAAGCCCTTCTTTTCCGTTTGCCGCTTCCCGGATCACATAGGATTTTAAAAAGATCTTTGCCAGAATTTTGCGGTTTACCTGATCGTCATCAATAATCAAAATTGTATTGAAGTTCATATCCTGCTGTTTCATGCTGCTTACTCCCCGATACTACCTGTTTCATACTTTTCTTACAGATAATAATTGAAAATCGACGGCTCACACTCTTCCAGCAGATCATATACTTCTTTGCCTGCTACGCCCAAACCGTCATCTACCAGATGCCCAATGATATACTTGATCGGTTTAACCTTATCGCCATAGAACTTTGAACGCCTTTCCTCCAGTTCATCCAGCACGCGACAGATCTGATTAAAAATAGAATTATTATCCCCCTTGATGCCATAGGGATACCCTCTTCCATCGTAACGCTCATGATGATGAAGACACATGCTGGCGCAGATTTCCACAAAATATCTGCAGGCGTTTGACCGGTTCAGTCTGATAAAATTGGACCCCAACACAGTATGACGTTCTTTCATTTCCCGGCTTTTCAGGACGTTCACTACCATCTCTTTCTGCTTATCTTCCGGGATCAGCATCTCGCCGATATCGCAAAAATACGCCGCTTTGCTGATCAGCATAATACTGTCCTGATTCATTTCCTCTCCCTGCGGAGTTCTCCGGTAGGCATTCAACATAATATGCATCAGATCCGATCTCGCCTTATAGCGGGCGTCGCTCTTCCCGAAATTAGCCAGATATGTCTTATAGATGGACTCCAGATCCGCGATATATTTTGTTGTCTCCAGCAGTTCCTCTTTTGTAAGGTTATACTCAGGAACAATTCCCAGCCTTGAGCGCAGACGTCCCAGCACATCATCCTTATCGAACGGCTTTTTGATAAAATCGCTCACGTCATACTGAAACGCTTTCTGCACATTCACCTTTGTAGTCTCCGACGTTACCACAAATACCGGGATATCGCTTATATCCTTTTCTTTCATAAAACTCAGCACATCAAATCCGTTGATGTGGGGCATGGATAAATCCAGCAAAATCGCATCCAGATCATCTCTTATTGTGGTGATATATTCAAATGCGCGGTTTCCGCTGTCCGCCTCCATAACCCTAAAATCTTTTTCCAGAATGCTTTTCAGAATCATCCTGTCTACCATGGTATCATCCACGATCAACACTCTTTTTTTCTCCTGAGCCATATTCCTTCTCTCCCTGCTTTGTGATCTATTGTTCTTACTCTGCCTCGCGGCTCTGTCAGGTTCGGTTTTTCACAATACATTCTATAATTTTCTGCTGTGCTGGCAGGATTTTTTCAAGTTCCGTTTTTGCCTCTTTCGGCTTGTTATCCCGCAGCAGGCTCAAGGCATCCATATACCCGTCAAAAAGCGGTGTAAGCGACAGATTTCCGGTCATTCCTTTCATCATATGCACCTTGCTGATCAGATCTTCCAGATCACTCGCGTCAAAATCCTGCAGAGAAATACGGTTCTCTTCTACTGTATCCACAAAGATTCCCAGCATCATCTCATAGAGATCCTCATCGCCCATCACTCGGTCTATTCCCTCTGTCACATTCACTCCCAATTGTTCCAACTCTTCTCTGTATTCCATAACTCCAATCCTTTCTCCCTCTGCACGAATGCATTATTTTACATTTTCTTTCTGTCCAATACTTCCTTTATTGTGTTTTCCAGTACTTCCAGTATAATCGGTTTTGCGACATGGGCATCCATCCCCGACTCCAGGGCATCCATAACATCATCCACAAAGGCGTTCGCTGTCATGGCAATGATGGGAATCGTCTCCGCACAGGGATGACTCCCCGCCCTTATCGCTCTGGTGGCCTGATAGCCGTCCATCACAGGCATCTTCACATCCATCAGGACAAAATCATACTCTCCCGGCCTGGAGGCTTCAAACATATCCACGGCTTCCTGCCCGTTTTCCGCAACATCGTAGGTCGCTCCTCGGGATGTCAGTATCTTCTGCAGTATAAAGCGGTTGACTTTGTTATCCTCTACCATCAGAATATGTTTGTCTTTTACAATACTCTCCTCCGTCTGCTGCGCCACATCCGCGCCGGAAGACGTTTTATACATGACTCTCTTGATGGACTCCTTGAATGTAGATATGAAAAACGGCTTCGGCATAAAGTGATCTATTCCTGCCTCCAGAGCATCTTTTTCAATATCCGTCCAGTCATAGGCAGTAAAGAGCATAATCGGAATTTTCTCCGAATAATCTTTCCGGAGAATCCGGGCCACCTCCAGTCCGCTGAGATCCGACAATTTCCAGTCCAGCAACAGCAGATCATACGGCTCCTGCCTCTCTTTTGCCGCCTGTATGGTACGGATCACATTTTCTCCTTCCGTAACATAGTCTACGTGGACTCCCTTTTCGGTCATGGCGCGAACCACATTCTCGCAGATCTCCTTATCGTCGTCAGCCACAATAATCCGTCTGATATTATGTTCTTTCCAGAACGCCGAATCATCTTCTTTCTCCTGGATCCGAAGATTGATTTCCACTGTAAACTCAGAACCCTCGCCCGGCTTGCTTGCCACTGTCAATTTGCCGCCCATAAGTTCCACCAGATTTTTGGTAATCGCCATACCGAGCCCCGTTCCCTGAACTTCGTTTATGGTCGTATTCTGTTCGCGGGTAAACGGATCAAAAATAATTTTCTGATACTCCTCGGACATCCCCTGTCCGTTATCCTTAATCTTAAACTGTATCCGACTGAATCCCTCCGAAATCTGCGGCAGTTCGTTCACAGTCATCTCGATCCGTCCGCCCTTTGGCGTATATTTTACCGCATTGGATAAGATGTTGATAAAAATCTGGTTAATACGAGTTTTATCGCCCAACAGATGCTCATGCCTGAAACCGGACGTATAGATTTCCATGCTCTGCTCTTTCGCTTTTACCTGTGGACGTATAATACTGTTGAGCCGTTCGATGACTTCCGCCAGATCTATTTCCTCGGTATACAGCATCATCTTTCCGCTCTCAATCTTATTCATATCTAAAATATCATTAAGCAGCCCAAGCAGATACTGACTGGAGGCCTCCAGCTTCTTCGCATACTCCATTACGCTCTTGGGATTGTCCGCCTCCTGCTGCAGGAGAACATTCAATCCTATGATGGCGTTCATGGGAGTCCGGATATCATGGCTGACACTGCTCAGAAACGAACTCTTTGCCTGGTTTGCCTCCCTTGCCGCGTCCAGTGCCGTCCTCAGATTGTTCTGTACTTCCCGTTCCTTTGTTCTGTCGGAAATATATATAATATATTTTTTCTCACCCTGTATATACGCACAATAAACGGTCTCCTGAAACCATTTACACTTTCCGGTACTCGGATCATTCATTTCCAGTTCTACGGACTGCAATGACTCATTTGCCTTCAGCCCATCCAACTCATCACTGTCATGATCCAGTATTCTCAGACTGTTCGGGGCGTCCTCTGCCGCAATCCCCCGCACCCGCTCAAAGTTCGGACTCGCGTACTCCACGCTTTTCCTGTCCTCTCTCAGCATGATGTAGGCGTCATCCGTATTGTTGGCCAGATAGTTCGCCAGAGTGCGGAACTGCTCTTCCCTGTACTCTTTCTCCTGCTCTTTCTTTAAGAGTTCTCTGCGAGCCCGCCACATAAAGAAAACAAACACAAAAAGAACCGCCATCACCACAATTGCGACAACGATGACAACCTGCGAACTGCTGACGATACGGTTCGCCTCGTCCATGATGGCCCCCTCGGACACAATGGACACCAGATACCAGCCGGTTACATTCTCTATCGGCACATAGGTATAAATATAATCTTTCTTTCTGCTTTTGACATTGAGAACTCCTGACCCCGTCTCATGCCTGCTCATTGACTCCTGAAAGATGGCAAGCAGTTCCCTGTCACTCTCGCTGTCCCCAAACATAGCAAAGATGTTCTCCTGGATATCATCCTCTCCATGTTCCGACGGGCGCAACAAAACATCCCCCTGCTGATTGATCAGATATGCAAACCCCTGATTATTGTA
>JAAVAG010000012.1 GCA_014804185.1 Lachnospiraceae bacterium | reverse complement strand
ACTGTGACTCCCACCAGCTTTGTATCGGGATTGACCGTAGGATGCGCCTCCGGAATCTCTGGTCCCGGCCCTGACAGGATCTGCTCTATTACAAGTCTCTCCAGTGGGATATTTGAATTATACGCCAGCGTCCTGTTGACTGCCAGCAGCGCGTCGCCCGCCTCATTGGCGAAATACAGCTTCAGCCGCGCTTTCTCATATGTGCTGATCTCATCGTCAACTTTATCGATAAACTGATCCGCGCTCATAAGTCCCACCACATTTCCCAGACTGTCATGAAGCGGCTCGCCCGATACCGTGATGGCCACGTAATCAATCCCCTCCAGCTGCGTAAAACTGCGCACAAGCGCCGCTCTGACCAGCACCTCCTCGATGGAAGAAAGACTCCGATAATTTTCACCCAAATCGAGAGTCAGCCGCCCCTCCTCCAGCGAATAATCCAGCACCGTAAACCCCATGGTAAAAGGCGGTTTGTACTCCAGTTTCTCCGGCATCGTGGAAAGCTGGTTTATCACCTCCCGGATCTGCAGATCCGTCCACACCGTCTGAAGCGCATACTCGTGCATCTCCAATTTGATCCCTGAATTGCTGATATAATACAATCTTATTCTGTTTTCGTCCCCCGGCTCTTCCTGCAAGCCGCACGACATCAGCAAAAACGCCATGCAGCATGTCAGAATCAGACAGACTGTTTTTTTCATAACATAATCATGCCTTTCCACAACCTGCTCAAATAATATAAATCAAAGGGATCTTCACGGTGAAACTGGTTCCCTCGCCTTCCCGGCTGACCACCGAGATGGATCCCCGGTGCATCAGCACCGCGCTCCTTGTGATGGCAAGTCCCAGCCCCGTGCCGCCTATCTCCCTGGAATGCGACTTGTCCACACGATAAAACCTCTCATAAATATGCGCCAGCGCTTCCTCCGGCATGCCGATCCCCGAATCCGTGACCACAATGGTAAAATTCTGATGATCCGCATCCAGCGTCACCTTGACGCTCCCATGTTCTTTGTTGTACTTAATGGCATTTTCCACCAGGTTGGACAGGATCAGTGTCATTTTGACCTCGTCTACCTCCGCCGTCACGTTTCTGGCGCTCTCAAAAACCACCTCCACGTCTCTCTTTCTGGCAATAGGCCGGAGCCTTTTCAGGATCAGTTCCGTCAGATCATTCATATTGACCGGCGCTATATTCATATCCGCCGCTTTCTTGTCCATCTTCACCAGCGTCAGCAGATCGGTTATAATTCTGTTTTCCCGGTCTATCTCCGTGGCGATGTCCTCCATAAACTCTCTGTAGAGCTGTGCCGGAGCGTCCGGCTGCGCCAGCAGGGAATCGGCCAAAACCTTTATGGACGCCATGGGCGTCTTCAATTCATGGGATACATTGGCCACAAACTCCTGTCTGGAATCGTCCAATACCTTCATCCTGCGCTGAAGCTGATTAAACGCATCCACAATATGTACTGTCTCCGCGTAATCCGGCACCGAAATGGCCTCATCGGAATATCCTTCCTTCACGTCCCGTATTGCCTGGGTGATCCTCTCGAAAGGTCTTGTCATCACATTGCAGAGCACCATAGCCAGGGCGATAATCACAAGATCCACAAGCACCATCAGAATCATAGCGTTGCGGCGCAGGACGTCCGTGGTGGCGGTAATGCTTTCGTCGGAGATGCTGGTCAGCATGACGCCCCGCACCACGACCTCTTCCTTTTCCTGCGAATCGACAATCGTTTTGACAGTCTCCGTGATGGGGATAACGATCTCCATATAGCCGTTTGCGTCTCCCGTGCCGGGGGAATACCGGGAGATTGTCTCCCCTTTAAAGCAGCGGAGAACCTCCTCCGAGATGACGATTCGCCCCTCGCTGATATCGTAGGTGTCTTTTACCACCTTAAAATTTCCGCCGATGATCAGCACTCTGCCGTCATACAGACTGGAGAGCATCTCCAGTTCCGCGTTGATGGATTCAGACGTACTGCTCTGCAGATAACCATAATAGATCAGATGATTCGCCAGTATTTTCAGCTGATTCTGTACGGTGGCAATACGCACATCCACCGCCCGGTCCATATAGTTTTCCACAATACTGTAGCGCATCAGCGCGCCGGGAATCATTCCCACCGCCAGCATGATCACGAAGATCCGAAACCGCAGACTGCGCAGTCCGTAAACCTTTTTCAGTTTTTCCAGCATCTCTGTTATTTTTGAAAACATTTGCCCCTATCCCGCCTGAGGTTCCCCGATCGTCCCATCAGCCTAAGCATTCAAAAAGAAGTAGCCCACGCCCCACTTTGTGTGCACATACCTCGGTTCTCCCGGGTTTTTCTCGATCTTCTCGCGCAGCCGTCTGATATGGACATCCACCGTCCGCACATCTCCCGGATAGTCTGCTCCCCATATGATCTGCAGCAGATTTTCCCTGCTGTACACACGGTTGGGGTTCTGGATGAGCAGTTCCAGCAATTCAAATTCCTTGGCCGTCAGGCCGATCTCTTTTCCCTGGATATACACCCGTCTGCCCTCGCAGTCCAGGCGCACATCCCCGTTCACGATCATTTTCTTCTCTTCGACTTTCTTTTTCGACTCCGTCCTGCGCATGATCGCCTTGATCCGCGCTTTTACTTCCAGAATATTAAAGGGCTTTGTGATGTAATCATCCGCACCGTACTCCAGCCCCAATATTTTGTCCATGTCCTCTCCCTTTGCCGTGAGCATAATGACAGGGACGTTGGAAAATTCCCTGATCTGCTGGCACACTTCAAAACCGCTCAGTTTGGGCAGCATAATATCCAGCAAAATAATATCATACGCATTGTTTCTGGCATATTCCAGCGCTTCCTCTCCGTCATATGCCGCGTCCACTTCCATGCCGTCCTGCTCCAGGCTGAAGCGTATTCCCTTTACAATCAGTTTCTCATCGTCCACAACCAAAACACGTCTTGCCACATTATCCTCCATTCACTGTGATAAGATCCTTAATCTTCTCATAAACCGCCTGTTTAATACCGCTTACTTCCATGATCTGCTCCGGCCTTGCAAACCCTCCGTGCTTTTCCCGGTAGGATATAATGTCCCTGGCGCGGCTCTCCCCGATCCCCGGCAGTGTGCAGAGCATCTCCAAACTGGCAGTGTTGATATTGATCCGTCCGTCTTTCGCTATTTTGTCTTCCTTTATACCGTTTTCCTCTGCGCCGCTCTCCAGCCGCCGTGCTTCCTCCACGTCGGGGACGACGATCTGCATTCCGTCCGAAACAAGTTCCGCCAGATTGAGAAACTCCGTATCCGCTTCCGCGGTAAAGCCCCCGGCCGCCAGCAGAGCGTCACAGATCCTGCTCCCGGACGTCAGTTCGTAGACTCCCGGCATCTCAACCTCGCCGCATATATGTACCCAGACGGTGTCCGCCTCTTTCTCAGGCATCGCCTGTGATGTCTGCCGCACCTGCGTCTCCTGCTGTGCCCCGGTATCTCTCCGGCCCGTATCCGGCGCATTCTCTGAAGTCGCCGCGCTTTGCGCCTCCTGCTGCCGCAGCGCCTGCTCCAGAGCAATTTTTTCTCCGCCGTCTCCGCAGCCGGACAGCCACAGACAGACTGCCGCCGTAAACACCGCCAATCTGAATCTTATTTTTATACCCCATGCCCGCTTTTGTGGGTATCCAATTTTCATAAGCATAACTCCTTTCCTTACATGCTTTCAGGTAAAGGAGTGCCTCTCTATGCCGACTGATTCTATTGTATGATAACCGCAGATAATTTACAAGCAGATTTCTATTTCCATTTGAAAATAACAATTCCTGCAACTGCCAGTACCATTCCCAAAAGTTTTCTGATCTCCAGAGGCTGTTTCTCCACCCCGAACCACCCCAGAAGTTCGATGACATATGCCACCAGAAGCTGCGCCACAACGATCAGCATAACCGCCCTGGCAGGTCCCAGCATATCCATGCTTTTTATGACGGTGTATGTGATTACGGCGCCGATACATCCTCCCAAAAGCATATATTTCGGTTCCACTTTCATCACGGCGGTGAGGGAACTTCTGTCCGAACATACCCACACTGCCAGACATACCAGCAGGGCCGTAAACTGCACAAAAGCATTTGCCACCCATATGGAAGAGGACTTTGTCACCTGTGTATTGAAAACGCCCTGCACACTCATCAGTGCGCCCGACAAAAGCGCAATAAAAAAACCAATCATATGAGCCTCCTTTTCATGGATAAACTTTTCCGGCGCACCGGCGCCGGTTTCCATGATAGTCATGCCCATATGACTGGCTGTTTATTCAAACTGTGACCGGATCTGCTGTGCCAGTGCCTGGAGCAGCGTTTCCACGTCCTCTCCGACCCAAACTCTGGCAAAGACAGCCTCCAGCTGCATCCAGTAATTGCTTGTCTCAAGCATTTTCGGCAGGGAAA
The DNA here is from genome assembly GCA_014804185.1 of Lachnospiraceae bacterium. Taxonomy (GTDB): domain Bacteria; phylum Bacillota; class Clostridia; order Lachnospirales; family Lachnospiraceae; genus Acetatifactor. The sequence continues at coordinate 21,326 of JAAVAG010000012.1, read as the reverse complement.
TGGAATTCTGATATTCTTTCATAAATGCCATCAGGTTGGAATCCTGCGTATTGGCCGAAAGATTTGCCGATAGCTTGCCCGTTCTGGCATACAGGTTCTCCACATATTCCCCCGTCACAAACGCCGCAAACTCATTTGCCAGTTCCTTGTGCTGCGAGTATCCGTTGACGACCACACTGTTTGTCACAGACAGCGATCTGCCCCCCAGCTGCGCGCTGGGCTTCGGCATGACCGCGATGCCGTATTCATACGCAAAAGCGCCGCTCTCTCTGGCCTCCTCCATAACCGCCACAGCGTCCGGCGTCACCACCGTAAAGACCAGCTTGCCCTCTATGAACTCTTCCAGCACCGAGTCGTAAGTGGCTTCCTCCGCATCAATATAAAAGAACTGGTTCAGCGCCTGATAAATCTCCAGACACCGTTTTGCCTCCTCATTAGCAATATTGATATTGTTTTCGTCATCGCCGCATTCGCCGCCCACGATCATATACTGTCCCACAAAATAGTAATTATAAAAAATATCCGATACGGCCCACTTCAGAACATCCTCCCCATTTTCCGTGGCATCGTAATTGTCGGCGAAAGCCAGGAGTTCATCCATGTTGGAGGGGATGCCCGCCTCGATCTGCTGCTGCGTCACGGTAAGTCTTTCGCCTTCGTCCGCGATCTCTCCGTCATCTTCCCCTTCTCCTTCCCCTTCTTCTATCTGTATCGGTTCATCCTCTTCTTCCTCCCCCTGGGATGCAAGCTGCGCCGCCGTCCATGCCTCCAGATAGGTCTTGTTATACAAAAGGGCGCTTGTCTCATAATAATACGGATACGCCACCAGCCGGTCCTTATATGTCACCGCAGACAGCGCCGTCTGCGGGAAATGCTCCGTGGTGCACAGCCCGGCCTCATCCTCTATTCTGGACGCCAGCCCCGCAAGATATGCCTTTCCAAGGGAATCATTGCTGAGAAGATACACATCCGGCATCTGTTCCCCGGACAGGGACGCGGCATTGACCGCCTCCAGATATTCGCTGTCGGAGACAAGATGCGGGATCACTCTGGCATCCTCATGCAGTTCTCCGAAAGCCACTGCTGCACTGCTCAGATAATCCGTCATGCTGCTGTCCGAATACCAGAAATAAATCGTCTCCTTTTTTCGGAAAGACAGCATGTCTCTCTCCTGCTCCTCTTCCTCTCCCACCTGCATGCCGCTGAAACCCACAAAGCAGATTCCCGCAAGCGCACAGATCACAATCAATATGGATAATATTCTTTTGCCCAACTTTTTACCTCATTCCGAGACGCTCAATCCTCGAAGCATTCATCCAGGATGGCGATCATCTCATCCACATTTTCACGCGTTATAATCAGCGGCGGCACAAAACGGATGATGTCTGTTCCGGCATTGATCAGAATCAATCCCTTTTCCAGGGCTCTGCCGATAACACCCGCCACCGGTCCCCTGCACGCAAGGCCCTGCATCAGTCCCGCGCCCCGCCTGCACGCGATAAAGGCATGCCGTCGGGTCAGTTCGTCCAGTCTCTGCTCCAGATACGGCGCCACCTCTCTCACATGTTCTATTATATGGTTCTCCTCAAATAAATCAAGCACTTTGTTTATGGCCGCCCCCGCCAGAGGATTGCCCCCGTAGGTGGTGCCGTGGTCGCCGGCAGCCAGAGAATGCGCCGCCACCTTTTCCGTCATCAGAAAAGCCCCCACCGGAACACCGCATCCAAGCGCCTTGGCGGACATCATAATATCGGGTTTGACACCGTACTTCTGCCAGGCGTACATATACCCGGTGCGCCCCATGCCGCACTGAATTTCATCCAGAATCAGCAGAATGTCCCGCTGATCGCAGAGTGCGCGGATTTTCTCCATAAACGCCTGCTCCGCGGGATAAATTCCTCCCTCACCCTGAACCGTCTCAAATATGACGGCGCATGTCCTGTCGGTCACACAGGCGAGAACACTGTCAAAATCATTCATGTCCGCAAACCGGATATTTCCGATACCGGGCTCAAATGCCTCACGGTATTTCGGATTCCCCGTCACGGACAGCGCCCCCATGGTTCTGCCGTGAAAAGAGTGATGCATGGCGATGATCTCATGATCCGTTCTTCCGTCTTTCAGATAGGCATATTTCCGCGCCGCCTTAATGGCTCCCTCCACCGCTTCCGCGCCGGAATTGGTAAAAAATACCCGATCCATGCCCGAAGCCTTTTTCAGCTTTTTCGCCGCCTCCACGGCGGGCACATTATAATAGTAGTTGGATGTGTGGATCAGCTTGTCGATCTGTCCTTTCAGGGCATCGTTGTACTCCCTGTTATGATATCCCAGAGCAAAGACTGCGATACCGGCCACAAAGTCCAGATAACGCTTTCCCTCTATATCATACAGATACACGCCCTCTCCCCTGTCCAGAACTACCTGATAACGGTTATATGTGTGGAGCAGGGACTGCTCCGCCTCATCGATATACTCCTGCATCCTCACTGCGCCTCTACCTCCCCGTCCTCAATGATGGCTGTGCCGATTCCTTTTTTAGTAAAAATTTCCAAAAGGAGACAGTGGGGAATTCTTCCGTCCAGAATATGCACCCGGTTTACCCCGTTTCGAACCGCCAGGGTACAGCCCTCCAGCTTGGGCAGCATGCCGCCCCCGATAAATCCTCCCGCGATAAGCTGCTCCGCCTGGGATACCGCAAGGCGGGAGATAAACGTCGATTTGTCGTTGATATCCCCATACAGCCCCTCTATATCCGTCAGAAACGCCAGTTTTTCCGCCCCTACCGCCGTTGCGATGGCACAGGCCGCGTCATCCGCATTGATATTGTAGGTCTGAAAGTTTTCATCCAGGCCGACAGGCGCCACAATGGGAAGAAAATCCTTTTCCAGAAGATCAAAGAGCACCTTGGGATTCACTTTTGTGATCTCTCCCACAAACCCGATGTCCTCTCCTCCCGCATACTTTTTCTCCACCTGCAGAAGACCTCCGTCCTTGCCGCTGATGCCCACTGCCTTTACGCCCAGTTCCTGAACCATGGTCACCAGATTTTTGCTGACCTTGCCCAGCACCATCTCCGCAATTTCCATCGTCTCCTCATCTGTAACGCGCAGGCCGTTTACAAATCTGGACTCCTTGCCTACTTTCTGGGTCCACCGGCTGATCTCTTTTCCCCCGCCGTGGACAATAATGGGCTTAAATCCCACCAGCTTTAAAAGCGTCACATCCTTGATCACATTTTTCTGAAGCTGCTCGTTGCTCATGGCGCTGCCGCCGTACTTGACCACAATGATCTTGCGGTTAAAGCGCTGGATATAGGGAAGCGCCTCGATCAGCACCTCTGCTTTCTGTAAAAGCCCGTCGATATTTTTTTCCTGTATACTCATGCCTCATGCCTTTCTCTGTATCTGTCCCGGTCAGCTGCGGTAATCCGCATTGATTTTTACATAGTCATAACTCAAATCGCACCCCCAGGCCGTGGCCTCGGCGTCCCCCATGTGCATATCCGCCACTACAGTGACCTCCTTCTCGGAAAGAATCTTCGTGGCCTCTTCCTCGCTGTAATCCGCAGCCTTACCTGCGCCGTAGATCCGGATCCTGCCGGCTCTGCTCTCAAAAAACAGTTCTACTTTCTCCGGATCGAACTGCGCCCCCGAATATCCCAGCGCGCACAGAATCCTTCCCCAGTTGGCGTCATGGCCGAAGATCGCGGCTTTGGTCAGACTGGAACAGATCACCGATTTGCTCAAGGTCCTGGCGTCCTGCCTGTTAGCCGCGCCGACAACTTTCACCTCAAACAGCGCCGTCGCACCCTCGCCGTCGCCCGCCATCATCCGTGCAAGACAGGTATTTACATACAAAAGGGCCTCCTTAAACGCCTCGTAATCCTCATTTTCTTCCCGGATTTCATCATTTTCCGCCATGCCGTTGGCCAGCAGCAGAAATGTGTCGTTGGTGGAAGTATCTCCGTCCACGGAGATCATATTAAAAGTGTCCTCGATACTCTCCCTGGCGGCTTTCTGCAGCAGCGGCCCGGAAATTGCCAGATCCGTGGTGACAAACGCCAGCATCGTGCACATATTGGGATGAATCATGCCCGATCCCTTGCACATGCCTCCCACGGTCACGGTCTTTCCGCCTGCCGTAAAAGTGACTGCCGCCTGCTTGGATATGGTATCCGTCGTCATGATCGCCCGTGCCGCCACGTTTCCGGCCTCCGCTCCGGCGGCCCTGCATGCCGCCAGTTTCTCCACACCGGCCTCGATCCGGTCCACGGGTATCTGCATCCCGATCACCCCCGTGGACGCCACAAGAACCGACTCTGCGGGAATGTCCAGCGCCCGGGCCGCCGCCTCCGCCGTCCGGCGGCAGCACTCATATCCTTCCTCTCCCGTACACGCGTTGGCAATCCCCGCGTTCACCACCACGGCGCGCACCGGGCGCGCCTGCTCCACCGCCTGTTTATCCCACAGGACGGGTGCCGCTTTCACCACATTTGTGGTAAAAGTTCCCGCCGCCCGGCAGGCCTTTGTGCTGTAGATCAGCGCCATATCCTTTCTGTCCGCGTATTTGATCCCGGCCTCCACGCCGGCCGCCTCAAATCCCTTTGCCGCGGTTACACCGCCCTTTATCATTTCCATACTAATAACCATGCCCTTCCTTCCCGACACCTATTGGATAAACGCCGTGATATTTTCCTCATTTAATGTAAAGTCATAGTAGTTCAGATCTTCCCGTTTCGTCCATCCGATGGTCTTCCAGAAAGCGTTTCCCACATCGTTTCTGGTAAACGCGATCAATGACACCTTATTGATCCGTTCCGCTTTCAGCGCCTCCATACAGTGCACCACCATTGCCTTTCCGATGCCGCTTCTGCGGCAGTCCTCGCGGACGCACACATGGTACAGACAGCCTCTTCGCCCGTCATGTCCGCACAAAATGCTCCCCACAATCTGTCCGTCCTTTTCCGCCACCACGCTCATCCCCGGATTGCGGCGCAGAAAAACCGACACTCCCTCCCGGGAATCGTCCATGCTGCGTAATCCAAATCCCCTGATCGTCCTCCACAGCGCATAGACACCGTCGTAGTCCTCCTGCGTCATCGCCCTGACCTTAAACTGCCCGTTCATCTGTAACCTCCGTCTGCCGTTTCTCTGTATGTTTCAACCACCCTATCATACCACTTTTTCTAAAAAAGTCCACTGCTTTTTATTTTTATGCAAAAATTTAATGAATATTCATTTTTTATTCATTTCTAATCCGTCATTTTGGCGTTGGGATAGATCCGCTCCATCCGCTCATCGGGAAAATGATCATCCAGAAACCGTTCCACTGCACTCTCTGCCGCCACGTTCGCATTTCTCTCCGAGTAGCGGGCCAGCGCCGCCGCGGAAACCGCCATATTCACCGCCATGAATACAATAAACAAATATGTGAGAATTGTTCCTGCCCTTACGGGCACTTTCTCAATCAGCCCCGACAAAAAGGGATAGACCAGTTTCAGCCAGATCAAAGCGGCAATTCCCCAGAAGAAGCTGTACAGCAGGTTGATTCTCCCGCCCAGATTAAAGGGAATGTCGCTGTAATCCCAGAACACCGTGCCGAATACCAGTTCTGTGAATACGCTGCATATATATTCATATGCGCCACCTATGACAGTTCCGAATATCAGAATATATCTGTCATCCTTGTCCTTATACCGGTCCAGCACCAGCGTCAGCAGCGCTATGGCAAGGCCCCACACAATGCTGAACGGTCCGTAGACCACGCTGCTGCGGCTCATCCAGTATCCCGCGGTAAGACGGCAGAAAACCGTTTCCACCAGGTCTCCCAGAAAAGCGCCGATGGCAAACAGCCAGATCAGCTTATGAAAACAGCAGCCCGCGGCAAAAACTCCGCTCTTTTCCCGGACCGCGGGTGCTGCCAGCCGTCCCTCCTCACTCAGGTTGGGAAAAGCCTTTGCCATGCGCCTCTGTATCACTTCAAAGATGGCCCTGCCCATCCGTCCGCTGATCCGGTTCATGCCCTCCGCCAGTCCCTGCATCCTGCGGCTCTGCCGCCTGAATTTACAGACAGCCCCGATGGTCACGATAAAATCGCACACAAGCAGAACAAGCGCTGTCAAAAGCAGGATTCTGAATACGGTTCCCGGAAGCAGCCGCACCAGCTTCGTCAGAAGCGGCTGCACAAACGTCATCACAACCGCAGCGCACACGCCCCAGACAAGCGAAAACTGGGGGCATACATATCCCCCCAGATTATATTTGTAGTCCGAATAATCCCACCATTTCCTGCCCAGCATCTTTTCCATAAACATGCCTGTGAGCAGTTCCAGCATGGTGGTTACGATCATACAGCCCAGCAGCAGGAAAAAATAATTTCCACGCAGAGATTCCAGAAACACCGTCACAAACACCATACTGCATCCGTAGATGGGACAGACGGGACCGTTGAGAAATCCTCTGTTTAAAAATTTCTTTCTGTACACCGCCGCAAACGCAATCTCCATCACCCACCCGAAAAAGGCATAAATGAAGAAAAACGCCAGCAGTTCATATCCTGTAAAAGTCATTTTGATATACCTCTGTGGTTTATTTCATCCGTATCTTACCGTTTACGCCGTCAACTGCTCTGTCAGCTTCTCAATCTCGTCGATTATGCCGCCGATATAGGCAATGGTGTCTCTCAGTGGTTCATCCGTCGTAATATCCACCCCGGCCATGGCAGCCAGCCCCGCAGGGTCTTTGGTGCTTCCCGCCGCCAGAACCCTCTTCCAGTCCTCCACTGCGGGCCGCCCCTCCTGCTCTATCCTCCTGCAGACCTGCGTGGCCACCGTCAGACCGGCGCTGTAGGTATAAGAATACAGTCCCATATAATAATGCGGCTGGCGCATCCATGTCAGCGCCGCATCCTCCGTGATCTCCACATCTTCTCCCCAGAACTTTCGAAGAGTCTCTCTCATGAGACGACTCAGCGTCTCCGCGTTCACGCTTCCGCCGCCGTCCACAATCCGGTACACCTCCCTCTGGTAAGCAGCCTCCAACAGATGCGTGACAAAATTGTGGTAATAGGTATTTCCGATCATGCATGAGAGCACCCAGCGGCGGAACCGCGGGTCCGAATCGGTCTTCAGCATATAATGCGCCATCAGCAGTTCGTTCATGGTGGAGGGAGCCTCCACAAAATAAGTCGAAACATTTGTATCGTAGATGGACTGTGCACTGTTACAGGCCTTGAAATGACCGGCATGTCCCAGTTCATGGGCCAGAGTGAAGACATCCGCCATGCGGTCGTTCCATGTCAGCAGGATAAAAGAATTCTTCCCGTATGGGCTGTCACAGAAACCACCCGTGGATTTCCCCGCATTTCTGGCAAAATCCACCCAGCGGTCACGGTATGCCGCCCGCACCATTTCCACGTATTCCTCCCCCAGCACGGAGAGTCCTTTTTCTATGTACTCTCTGGACTGCTGAATCGTGACTTTGGGATCGTACTCGGGGTCCACGGCGATCTTCAGATCGGCAAAAGTCATGCGGTCCAGCTTATGGATTTTTTTCAAAAGCCGCGCATATCTGCGCATATGGGGGGCAAGTTCCTCCATAATCACGTCGATCTGGCGGTCGTACATTTCCCGGGTCACTTTCTGCTCAAAGAGCAGACTGTCAAACACACTGTCAAAGCCGCGCAGAGACGCCATCGTCTTCTCTGTCTGCACCTGGGTATTGTAAGCGGCAGCCGTCACATTTTCATATTCGCGCAGTTTGCTGGAAAATGCGGCAAAGGCCGCCCGGCGGACCTGTGTGTCCGCCTCATATTCATAATCATCCTCAAACAGGGAATACCCCAGCGGATATTCTCTGTCCCGGACCGTAAAGGCCGGAAACTTCATATCGGCAAGTTTCGCCATATTGTAAATCTGATAGGGTGCGCCAAATGTCTGTCCAAGCGCCGCCAGCGCGCGCTCTGCCTCCGGGTGCATCTGATGCGGTTTACTCCGGAGAATATCCTGCAGATAACATCTGTTATCCGTGGCCATGGCTGCCGTCTCCTGCAGCATGCTCTCCTCCTGCTGCGAAATCTCGCTTTCCACAAAGCTGAGAGAACTGGAGATTTCCGCCGACAGACGGCTCATTTTCTCGCTGCGCTCCTGATTTCCGGAGTCATAATAATCAACGGAAACCGCCAGTTCGCAGTAATGATTCACCTGGTAAATCAGCCGAAGCAGTTCTCTGTAATCGTCCAGGCATTTATTTATGACCCTGGGTGTGTTCAGTTTACCCTTATATTCCTGCACCATGCGCTGCGCAAGGCTCTTTGCTTCCTCCGCGTCCCGGTACAGTTCTTCTTCCTTTTCATAGATCAGGGACAGATCCCATGTCAGTTCCACGGGAACGTCTTTGCGGGATGTAAGTTCCATTCTTATCGCCATACCTTTCTTCCATATATTTTACTTGGTCATATATGACCATGGTCATACATGTGCATCTTAGCATACGGGGGGCGATATTGCAATCATCCCTTTGCAACAGCTATTGCAATTTGGCAATAAATGTTGTATAGTGTCCACAGATTAAATCACCTGACAATATCAAAATACCTGCCGCAGCATGCTGCTGCCGACCGGGCAGGAACGGAGGAACATTATAATGAAAGAAAAGGTTGTACTGGCGTATTCCGGCGGACTGGATACCACAGCCATCATTCCCTGGCTGAAAGAAAATTTTGACTATGAAGTGATCTGCGTCTGCATCGACTGCGGACAGGAAGAGGAACTGGACGGACTGGAGGAGCGCGCCAAATTCTGCGGCGCTGAAAAGCTGTATATTCTGGATGTGGTGGATGAGTTCTGCGAAGAATATATCTCCCCCTGCGTACAGGCCAATGCCGTCTATGAGAACAAATATCTGCTCGGCACATCCATGGCCAGACCTCTGATCGCCAAAAAGCTGGTGGAGATCGCACGCAAAGAAGGCGCTGCCGCCATCTGCCACGGCGCTACCGGCAAGGGCAACGATCAGATCCGCTTTGAACTCGGCATCAAGGCACTGGCGCCCGACATCAAAATTATCGCCGCATGGAGAAACGACAAGTGGACCATGGATTCCCGCGAATCCGAGATTGCCTACTGCAAGGCCCACGGCATTGATCTGCCTTTCTCCGCGGATTCCTCCTACAGCCGCGACCGCAATATCTGGCATATCAGCCACGAGGGGCTGGAACTGGAAGAGCCCTCCAACGAGCCGAACTATGAGCATCTGCTGGTGCTTGGACAGACGCCTGAAAAAGCGCCGGATGAGGGAGAATATGTGACCATGACCTTTGAAAAGGGCGTCCCCACCTCCGTGAACGGAACAAAGATGAAATATGCCGATATCGTCCGCGAGCTGAACAGACTGGGCGGCAGACATGGCATCGGCATTGTGGATATCGTAGAAAACCGCGTGGTGGGCATGAAGTCCAGGGGCGTCTATGAGACCCCCGGCGGCACCATACTTATGGAGGCCCATCAGCAGCTGGAAGAGCTGATCCTGGATCGGGATACTTATACGATGAAAAAAGAGATGGGCAACCGTCTTGCGGATGTGGTCTATGAGGGAAAATGGTTCACTCCGCTGCGGGAAGCTATCCAGGCTTTCATAGAAAAAACCCAGGAATATGTGACCGGGGAAGTCAGGTTCAAGCTTTATAAGGGAAATATCATCAAAGCAGGCACCACCTCCCCCTACTCCCTGTATAATGAATCTATCGCCTCTTTCACCACCGGCGATCTGTACGACCATCACGATGCAGAGGGATTCATCAATCTGTTCGGCCTCTCCTGCAAGGTTCGCGCCATGAAAATGCAGGAAGTAAAAGAAAAGAACTGACATTATGGCGGTTATGATATTTGTCGGTTCCTATTTCCTGATATTAAATATAATCGGGTTTGTTATGATGGGTATTGACAAACGCAAAGCAATAAAGGGAGCTTTCCGGATACCGGAAACCACTCTCTTTATTGTGGCGCTTATCGGCGGGAGTATCGGCTCCATCTGCGGTATGTATACTTTCCGTCATAAAACAAGAAAATGGCGTTTTGTATACGGAATGCCCCTGATCCTGTTTTTGCAGCTTGTTCTGCTGATTCTGCTCTTTTTCTATTCCCCGTTTCGCTTTTTAACCATATAGCATTTCAGACAGCCACGATAATGCCGCCGTCATTGGCATACATGCTGCTGATTCCAGCGGTGTCCGTAATGGCAATGCCCCTGCACTTTACTTTTTCCTCCAGCATCTTCCTGACGGACTGTGCCCGTTCCAGACAATTGCAGTGGGAAATTCTGATGGTCTTATTCACGCCGTCTCTTAACTCCGAAGCAATAATATCCACCATCTTCATCAGCGCCTTTTTGGTGCCGATGCACTGCCCTTTCTGCACAATCACGCCCTTATCCGCACCCATGACGGGCTTAATGTTCAGCGTGGACGCCACCAGCGCCTTGATCCCGGTGAGTCTGCCGTTTTTGCGCAGTGTCTCCAGATTATCCAGTACAAAATACGTATTCATCTCATCTCTGAACCTGTCGATTTCCTCCTGTACTTTTGTAAATTCCAGCCCCTGTCCGGCAAGTTCCAGCAGTTTCATGGCGATCTGGGTCTCCCCGCAGCTTGCGGACTCCGAATCCACTACATAGATATTCTTTTCCCCATATGTCTCAAAATAGAGACGTTTCCCCAACTGGGCGCTCTCATAGCTGCCGCTGAGTTTTGAAGAGAGCGTCACCACATAGACATCCTCTGCGTCTGTACGGTAAGCCTCCATATATCTCTCCGGAGACGGACAGGAGGATTTCGGACATTTGGGACAGGCAGCCACTTTCTCCAGAAATACCTTCTGATCAAACTGTTCGTCATCCATGATCGAATAGTCCCCCACTTCGATCCCCAGAGGCACACTTTCAAATCTCTTGTCTTTCCGATATTCCTCCGGCAGTTCACAACAACTGTCCACAACGATTTTAAAATTCATACTGCTATCCATACCTTTCCCGCAATCAGTTTTCATTACCATAAAATACAAATATCAAAAACTTTCTTATATAGTATTTAAAACCGTTTATAATGGTATCACATTCCCATATGCATGTAAAGAGATATTTATCACTCTGTACATTTTGCCCCAAATATACTATACTGATAAGGTAATTCAAAAGTATGACAATTTATTTTTATGCTTATCCCCGGGAGGAATTCCATGCTTGCCTTACAGATCACTTCCATGAAACAATTTATGAATCAACTTCTTGCTACCGATATTTTTGACATATTTCTGCTGGAAGAGGCTACCATAAAAACCGCCTGCACGTTCCAGATTGACGGCACGCACCAGCGGAACTTTTACGGCGATGACGATCCCGCCTCCTTTCCCACCGGCACACATGATTTTGTCGGCTGGAAGTCCATGCGGCCGGTGGTTTTTGGCCTGATCAGGGGAAAGCACACACCTCTGCAGTTTAAATTCGTACTTCATCTGGCTCCGGAGCACGTTTCCTCCATCCTCTCCGGCGGAAACGCTTCCGTTACAGCGGATCAGATCAAAGCTTTTGTTCTCACCGTCCGGTACGACGGCGAAAAAATTCTGCTGACTACAGGCACGGCTTTTCATACCTTTCTGATGGACAAAGAACCCGACCGTCTGTGGGACAACGCTCTGATGAAATATCTCTCCAAAAAAGAAATCGCCTGTGAGATCTGTTGATCTCACAGACGATCTTTTTCACATAAGGACAGCTCGCGGAGTGCGATGTCCGTTGTTTTTGTCGGCAAACTTTTTACCCAAGAGGCTCTGCTCCCCCTGTCTGTTGTCCATCATTTTGATCCGCTCCGGCATCCGTTCCCGCACCGTCTGTATCCCCCTCGGGGACAGGGTCAGGCTCTGGTTCAGGTTCCGGAGGATCCGGCACCTCTATAGGCATCTGGGGCGCACGCTCCCACTGATCCGCCGGAAGCGCCATTTCCACATAGCGGTAGAAATCATTGTTCAGAATCCGCGCGGAATACTCATAGATTCCCTTTACCTGCTGCTGCATGGCCGCAAGGTACTCTTCATCCACCGCCTCTCCCGTCCTGGACGTGGTGGTCTTTGTCTTTCTGTTGTATTCGATGGTATCCGTAATAAAACTCCTGTTGGTAAAAATAACCAGAGACGGGCTGTCGGACAGCATGTCCCGTCCCGCATAAAGTCTGGAATCATACTGGAACCCGAACAGATTATAAATCGTCGGCAGCAGATCCATGGCGCCGCATACCTTGTCGATTTTTATGGTCTCCATCTCGGAGTTCCAGAAAATCAGGCTGTTCCGGTACAGATCCAGCGTTCCGTCCAGCGGTTTCCCCGCCAGTTCCTCCAGATTTCCCATATCCATATCATAGGGATAGTGATCCGCGCTGAGTACGATTACCGTCTTCTCCAGTTTCCCGGCCTTGTCCAGTTCTGCAATCAGATATTCCAGCGCTTTATCCAGTTCCACATTGCAAGCGATATAAGCCCTTCCCTCCTCCGAGTACGGCAGATCGGCAACCGCCTCCCGGTTCAGACTGGACATTTTGTTGCCTGAAAAATTGTAATTCATATGTCCGGAGACAGTCATGTAATACACATGAAAACGATCCAGATATATGTATTCCGGTATGGTGGCCTTCATCATGTCCAGATCGGAGGCCGGCCAGTAATTGGCATGTTCCATCTCAAACACATGGCTGCCCCACTCCGCCTCCGACAGTTTGCCAAGCTTGCTGGCTCTGAAATCATATCCCAGATTGGGATGGCTCCGGTGCCTGTCATAATAAGAGAGCGAATTGTTATGATACGCAAAACTCTTCACGCCCTCTTTGGCAAAATATGCCGGGAGAGAAAAGGGCTGCGCGTTGTCGGAACTGCGTCTCATGCTGGACTGCTGATCCGGAATCAGTCCCATCAGGTTCACATATTCCCCGTCACTGGTGCTGGTCTGCCACAGAGGAACATAATAATCCTCCACCACCAGGCCGGAATTCACCAGTTTATAGAGAGTGGGCGTAATCTGTTCATCTACTGCATAGGAGGAAAAGCCCTCCGCGGTCAGATAGATCAGATTATATCCCGCAAACATACCCGTATATTCATTTTTATTGGTAGGCTCCATGGCCTCCAGAAAAGAAACCAGTTTCTGCAGGTCTTTGGTGTCCGCCATCTCCTCCAGCGCCGCAAAATCAATGGGCAGAACATTCGGCGAGGTATCCACCACCACCTCCGGCTCCGTTTCCGTCTCTTCCGGCAGCCAGGCGCTTTCTCCGTCGCCTCCGCTCACCGCACCCGCGCTTTCAGGAGGCGTCACATTGTTTTTGCTCTGATCCACCCAGGCGTCCATAGCAGATTCCGGAGCCGGAAGCGCTCCGCCCAGCACATCTCTCTGTACCGACGCCAGCACACCGTATTCTTCTATAATCATAGAGGGATCATAAAACTCCTGGTACGCCTCATAATACTCCGTCCTGGCAAAATACCCTATGACAAAGAGCAGGAGCGTAGCAAGAAGTCCGACTCCGGACCAGAGCAGAGCGCCCACGCGTTCCTGCACCTTGTGGCTCTTTGTTCTGAGAATATCGCAATACAGCAGCCATCCGATCACCGGCAGGGGCACGGCCAGAAGCAGCAGATACCCCGTGTTCAGCCAAATGGCATGCAGCGCCTCCCGCCAGTAATTGGTCACGGCATCCTGCCCGGTATTGATCACAACCGCCATCAGCATGGGCTGTTTGAAAATGCTCAGATAAACCATCTGGCTTGCATAGATCAGATAATCCACCGCAAGCAGTATCCAGAGCAGCACCTTGTTTTTCCTTCTCCTGAAAAAACCCACGCCTGCAGTCTCCAGTCCTGCCAGAACCACCACTGACGGGATCAGCAGAATAGGATTGATCAGCTTAAACCCAAAGGAAGCCAGATGATAAATCAGTTCCATATAAAGCAATGTCGCCAAAAACATGATAAACGTGCGCTTTACATAGGCCTGTTCTCTGCGAGAATGGCTTCTGTGGGAAAGTACCCTGTAAGTCTTTCTCCTGTAAGCAGGCTCCTGATACACTGGTTCCCAGGTATTTCTTTTCATAAAACTCCGTCTCATAACACTCCTCATTCCTTTCGTGCTTATCATACCACACTTTGTCGAGAAATGGGGAAATATTTCGAACATTAAAAGAAATTTAATTTTTCGTAACAAATTGGGTGCTGCAGGATACTTTTTCCGCCGTCATTTCTTCATCTTGGGTTTAAACACAAAACTTGCCAGCAGTCCAAAGATCAGCGCCGCGCTGCTGCCCACGGCTCCGGCCTTAAATCCTCCCTGAAAAAGGCCGATCAGACCTGATTCGTCCACCGCTTCCCTGACCCCTTTCATCAGATTGTTGCCAAATCCAAGCAGGGGAACCGACGCTCCCGCTCCCGCAAATTCCTGAAAAGGCTCATACCAGCCCAGAAAGCTGATCACGGCTCCAAGCACCACCAGCGTCACCATCACCCGCCCGGACATCATTTTCGTCTTTTCCAGCAGGATCTGCACCAGAGCGCAGATCAGTCCTCCCACCCAGAACGCATTGATATAATCCATGAGATCACTCCTCTCCTGATCCATTGCCTGCCTGTACACAGGCCATATATTTTCACAAAAAACAGCAGATATCTCTACCTGCTATTTTCTCTGACTTTTCTGTTTTTATGCTGTTTTTTCTTTTTCCATAAGTTGGAAATTCCATCAATTGGAAACTTACGCATAATACTGCGCCTGGGCGTTCCACAGTTCATAATATTTGCCCGCCGTATCTTCCAGCAGCTGCTCGTGGGTTCCCGTCTGGACGATGCGCCCCTCATGGAACACCGCGATTCTGTCGCAGAACCGGCAGGAAGAAAGGCGGTGGCTGATGTAAATTGCCGTTTTGCCTCCCACGATCTGGTCAAATCTGGCATAGATCTCGGCCTCCGCCACAGGATCCAGCGCGGCGGTAGGCTCGTCCAGAACGATAAACGGCGCATCCCTGTACAGCGCTCTGGCGAGAGCGATTTTCTGTGCCTCTCCGCCGGAAACTTCCACACCGTCCGCATCAAAATCTTTGTACAGAGGCGTCTCCAGACCCTGAGGCATCTTCCTGTAACGCTCCCCAAAGCCCACCTCTTCCAGAAGCCTCTCAGCCTTATCCCTGTCATACGCGGCGTCTCCCGCCACATTGTTTCCCAGAGGCAGGGACAGCAGATGATAATCCTGAAAAACCACCGAAAACAGATCCAGGTACTGACGATAATCATACTTGCGGATATTAAAATCGTTCATCAGGATTTCTCCCTCCTGCGGGTCATACAGACGGCACAGCAGCTTGATAAAGGTCGTCTTCCCGCTGCCGTTCATTCCCACCACGGCCAGGCGTTCCCCCACCCGCAGATCCAGGGTAACGTCCCGCAGCGCGGGAATATCGCTCCCGGGATACCGGAAACTCACATGCCGAAAGGCAATGTCAAATTTTTTGTCGCTGCGTTTCTCCACGGACAGACTGCCCTGGTACATCTCATTCTCTATCTCAAAATATTCCAGATACGTCTCCAGAAACTGCCGGTTGCTCCTCACATCGGCCACAACAACGAAAAGACTCCAGATACTGTCAATCATCCTGCCTAGATAACCGGCATACCGGATCAGTTCCCCCACAGAAAAAGCGCCCAGTGCGCAGTAAAAGCAGACGATCAGATACGAGCAGCCCTCCGTCAGTTTTCGGAAGACATGAATCGGTATCCGCAGCAGAAAACTTTCGTTATTCACTTTCTGAAACGCTTGTCTGTGATTCTCGCTCAGCTTCTCATTCAGCCTGCTGATAATAGCCTGCTGCCGGTAAATCCGGTTATCCGTCCCCTCAGGATGATATCCTCTCCACAGCCGGTTTTCCCGCAGCATCAAATCGCCGATGGCGTCCCAACTCTCTCCCACTTTTTTTGTGCTGCGGAACTGGCAGATGATGCTCATCACCAGGCACCCTGCCAGCGCCGCCAGCAGAACAATGCTCTGCCATCCGAAAGAAGCTTCCACCATCCTTCCGACCATCCCGCCAAAAAGCGCCAGGGAGAAAAGAATATTGACAGCGCAGTCCATAAACGACAGTACGCTGCGCCGCATATGAACAGTTCCATAGCTGTTTATCATCTTGTTTTCATCAATTTTACTTCTGAGTTTGCGGATCTGCGGATCCTCAAGCCTGTTATAGTCCAGCGACAGCGTCTTTCGCTGAAAGGCCGCCGATTCATTGTTTTCCAAAATCTCCAGCGCGGTCTCCACAGCCCTGCCCAGCACAGCGGACACTGCCCGGGTAAAAAATATCCCCAAGAGCGCCGCAGCTACCAACAGATACAGTTCCCGCCGCTCTCTTCCGTCATAAAGCGCATTTACGATCTCCGCGGAAATCCACAGTTTAAAAAAGAAAAACAGGTTTTGAAATACTTTCTGCAGAAAACACAGCGGAAAATATTTCGGATTGTATGCGCTGTACCGCTTAAGCACTCTCCTGGTCGTCCTCTCCTTACTCACTGCACACCCCTCCTTCGCCCTCTCCGTCTCCGGCAGACTGATAATATTTGCTCTGGACATGAAACATGTGGGCGTATCTGCCATTTAACTTCATCAGTTCCTCATGAGACCCCGATTCCTTTATGACCCCGTCCTCCAGCAGAACGATACGGTCACAGAACCGCGTGGAAGCAAAGCGGTGGGAAATATAGAAGGACGTTTTGCCCTCCGTCAGGCGCCGATACTGCAGATACAGCTGGTTTTCCGCGATGGGATCCAGGGCTGCTGTGGGCTCGTCCAGCGCCAGAATGACGCCGTCTTTATAGATCGCCCTGGCCAGAACAAGCTTCTGCATCTCCCCGCCGGAAAAATCCACTCCGTCGTCATAGATTCCCTTCATCAGATGCGTGTCCACACCCCCGGGCAGTCCCTGCACTTTCTCGTAAATGCCCGCGGCCTGCATCGCCCGCACCGCATCCTCCCGCGCCCCCGGGCGCTCCAAATCCGCGCTGGCCACAAACTCAAATACCGTAAAGGCCACCATGCAGATCTCCTGAAACACTGCCGAGACCATGGAATAATACTCCTCGATATTGTACTCTTGTATGTTTCTGCCATTCACCAGAATCTCACCCCGATCAGGCGTAAACAATCCGCAGATCAGCTTGATCAGCGTGGTTTTTCCGGCGCCGTTCATCCCCACCAAAGCCAGCTTTTCCCCGCCTTTGACAGAAAGATTGATCCCTTTCAGGGTGTCCTCCTCTGCGCCGTCATAGCGATACCAGACATCCTTTATCTCAACGGAAACAGGCCCCTGGGGAAGCACACAGCCCTCTCCATGGTTGAACCGGTTGGGATAATCATAAAAGTCACGATACCAGCCGATCTTCTCCGCCCGCGTGTTCAGCTTTGCCACATCCCCGATAATGTTCTCGAAACAACCGGCCAGACTGATCAGCAGGTTGAAATAAAACACAAACTCTCCCACCGTGATGCTGCCGCCAAGCACCATGCCGATCAGAACAAGATAGACCGCTCCCCTCTGCATAAAATCCAAAAACCAGTATATCAGTTCTCCCCACAGCTGCCGCAGGCTGCAGCGCTTATTCCAGCACAGAATACAGTTCTGACAGGCCCGCGTCATCCCGTCCAGCCACCCCGCCAGATTATACAGCCTGATATCCTTTGCCAGGGAAAAATCCGCCGAAATTTCTTTCAGATAATCCACTTTGCGGACTTCCCGCTCCCATCTATGCTTATTCTTCTCATAATACACAGCGCGCCATCTGCCTGTAAAATAAGAGACAAAGGAAGTCAGCGCCACTGCCAGGATCAGCACGGGACTCAAAAATGCCAGCAGCGATACATAAGTGATAATACCCGCCCCGTCCGTCAGTATCTGGGACAGATCCCTCCAGAAAAATTCCAGGGCGCAGTTGCCCCTTACGGCGTCCCCCCAGGCATATCCATGAATCTCCTTGTAGTCCTGCTTCAGCGTATTTTCATAATCTGTCTCATAGCCGTCTCTTGCGCTCATTTCGTTTTGAAATACTATGGAAGGGTAATAATTCCGCCCCTCACACTTCGCGCCGATAAAATCTGCCAGCAGATCCAACAGCAGAAGCGCTGTGATAAAACCGGCCACCAATAGCAGCAGCCTGGCAAAATCCTCCCCCGCCCCCACATGGTCGATCAGCGCTTTCGGAAAAAAATCGCCCATCAGACTGCGCAGAATCTGGGGCAGAAATGCCGCAAAGATAAAAAACACAAACCAGCGGTCTATCTTCCACAGCTTCTTTATGGCCCACGCCAGGCAGCTGATCCGCGAATATGTCCTCTTTTTCTTTTTCATTTTCATCCATTCTCACGCCTCCGCTTCTTTTTGTTTCAGGTTTTCCTGAAAAGCATTGTAGCATCCGGATATAAAAAAAGTGCATTTTGATACCAAATGTCGAAAATCTGATGTCAAATGCACTCTGAAATTCTATGGTCTTCCCCCGTCACTGGGGAAGCAGCACTTCCGTGGAAAAAGCCTCCTCCTCCGAGGCTCTGGCAAGATACCCTCCGTGCTTTTTCACAACTTCATCCACCCGGGCCAGCCCCATGCCGTGTCCCGCCCCCTTGGTGGTCCCGAAATGCTTCTTTTTCCCGCCTGCCGCAGTGTTGGTCAGCGCCAGATACAGGTAATTCCCTTTCATTTCCATATAAATGCGGATCAGACGCCTGTCCGGGGGCAGCTGCATACATGCCTCTATGGCGTTGTTCAGCAGATTGCCGATAACAATGCACAGATCCAGTTCCGGTATGGAGAGCTGTACCGGAATCCTGGCCTCCGCCTTGACGGCGATCTGCTCCTTGCGTGCAAGGGACAGTTTACTGTTTAAGATCGCATCCGCTATCCGGTTTCCTGTTCTGACCACTGTCTCCACACTGGTCAGATCCTCGTCCAGCATGTCCAGATAGTCCTGAATCTCCCCCATCTCCCCCCTGGCCGCATGTACTTTCATGGTCTGGATGTGATGCCGCAAGTCATGCCGCCATCCGCGCATTTGGGTATACATATTCTCCACTTCCGCATAGTATTTCTGCAGAAGTTCTTTCTCAAAGGCGGCAACTCTTTTCTCTATCAATCTGTCAAACAGCATGGCAGTCTCCTTTACAAATATCTGATCAGCGCGGCATGCACCTCACCATACAGCCCCCGGCTGATGGGAATGATATCGCCGTTTGTCATGGTGATCCGGGTGCGGTCGATTTTCCGGATATATTTCAGATTCACCACATAGGAGCGATGCACCTTGAAAAAGGTCTCGTCCAGCTGCTCCGCAAATTTTCCGAGCGCCATCCGGGTGCGGTACTCTCCCCGTGCGGTGTGCAGGACAATATACACATTTTCAGACTCCACATAGACAATGTCGGAGAGCACCACCTTAACGCTGCCCTCACCGTCCGCCACCAGTACAGACCTCTGGCGGCTTGCCAGATTTTCCGCCGCCCGGTCCAACACCTGAAACAGCTTCCTTTCGTCCACCGGTTTTAGCAGATAATGGAGAGCCGATACGTCAAAGCCGTCGCTGAAATACTCATAATATCCCGTGATAAAAATAATCTGTACGGCAGCGCTCTCACACCTGATTCTTTTCGCCAGTTCTATACCGTTCATGCCCGGCATCTCAATGTCCAGAAGCAGGATGTCAAAGTCCTTTTCCTCCGAATAATCGAACAGAAAATCTCCCGCCCGGACATACTGTTTCACTTCCGTCAGATGCCGGTTTCTCCCCGCCCAGGCGGCCAGCACCCCGGCCAGATACTCCCTCTGTGAGCCATCGTCGTCACAGACCGCAATTTTCAGTTTCATCCGTTTCTTTCCTCCAAAAGTCGTCCACTCCTCCGCTCCCGGACAATTCACTTTTCTGTCTTTAATCTCTCCAACAAATCTATCATCTCATTCCAGTCATGAATATGCAAATGTTCACACGCAGGCGCATGTTCGTCGGAACGGTCTTTATCATCTTTTCCCGTGTCATTATCGTACCATACAGGATAAATGCCTGCCTGCGACGCTCCCTCCACATCCGCTTTGGGGTTATCACCACAATACCACACTTCATCGGCGCAGACACCCGCTTTTTTTAAAGCAATGTCAAATAAAATACGATTGGGTTTGCGCACAAAATAGTCGCTTGAAGTCATGACAAACTCAAACTGATTCTCGGGCAGCAATCTACCCAGCCGATCGGTTAAGGCAGCCCCCGACCACAGAAGATTGCTGATAACCCCACTTCTTATGCCGTTTCTGTTTATGTAATCAAGCATTCGATCAGCATCCGGCATAATTGCCCCCATAGAAGCCCCGTTCCAAAAAACGGTTTCCATCTCAAGCGGCGTAAGCGAAAACTCAATCCCAAGATATTCATACAATACTTTGTCGCCAACCTGACCGGAAATATCATAGCCCATTTTGCGGACGCTTTCTATATGCTTCCCGAAAATCAACTCCGCACCTTTTCTCACATCCTCCAGCGTACAGTGATCAGGATTCTTTACAGCATATTTCAGCAGTTCCGCATTTCCTTTAACGGCATCCCAACCGGGTTCATATAAAAGGGTATGTCCGTAATCGAATAGAATCATTTTGGGATATTTTATCTTTTTCTCTTCTGAACACATTTTGATACCCTCCTGCAAATCCGGATTTTTCAAATATTATAGCATGGTTGTTTGCATTTTTCCATTGCCGGTTCCCGACACAAAAAAAGCTATGCCATTGTAGTCCTGTCGTCTATGTGCTATAATTCTGGTGTTGACGGCCGCATCAATCGGATTTTGAGAGGAGAAAATTGATGACTGATTTTAGTATAAATGAAATGATAGATATGCAAAAAAGACTTCAAGATAAATACAAAGATAAATGGGAAAAGATTTCTCCTGAAGCAGGCAAACACCATCTGCTTTGGATGATAGGCGAAATTGGCGAAGTAATTGATATTATCAAAAAACACGGTGACATAGAGGCGTCTAATGATGTTGAGTTAAGAAAAAACCTTGTTGAAGAAATGGCTGATGTTCTTATGCATTACAATGATGTTATGCTATGTTATGAAATATCTGCTGATGAATTAAAACAGGCATATACTGCAAAGTTTGAAAGCTTTGTAGAACTTGTAGGGGCCAAAAGAGCATAAAATCCCCCTCCCCATGAAAAAGGGCTTTTAAAATGAGATACTGTATGGTAAAATATGCTACAGCAATTCGTTTTAAGTT
>JAAVAG010000011.1 GCA_014804185.1 Lachnospiraceae bacterium | reverse complement strand
TATCCGGCTTATCATAGCCTGCATTCATCATACCAATTAAGGAAGCCACCCTTACCATGAAAAATTCATCCAGATTGGAAGCCGTGATGCTTAAAAATTTGAGACGTTCAAATAATGGAATATTTTTATCCCTGGCCTCGCTCAGCACCCTGCGGTCAAAGAGCAGCCAGCTGAGTTCTCTGTTCGTATAATATTCGGGATTGTAATACTGTTCTCTCTTTTTTCCCATATTCATGATCCTTTCTGCAGAGTTTTCCTCACAGCGTTCTTTTTTTGTCTACAGAGTCCTTCTCTGCTTGATGACCGGCCGCACATTGTACACTTCCTCAAAAAACTTGGCCCTGTAAGTAAAGAGTCCTTTTTCCAGTGTAATATCCTCCTGGGTATTTACCGTAAAAATCAGTTCATTGTCTTTCAGCATAATCTTTACGTTTTCAAATTTCTGTTTGTGGCTCCGGTCCAGCCCGTTTGCGATCTTGAGAATAGCGGTCAGCTTTGCTATGATCAGATACGCGTTTTTATCCAGGGAAGATTCTGCGGACAGCTTCTCATAATACTGAAATTCGTCATGGTTGAACTTTACGATATACGCCACAATCTCCCGCTCCATATGGGACAGCCCGATAATCTCCGTGGACATGATAATGTGATAGGAGCATTCCCCCAGATTGACCAGACTGATATACTTGCCGCAGTCGTGGAGAATGGCGGCAATCTGCAGATAAAGTCTCTCCCGCCTGCCCAGTCCGTGGATTTTTTTCATGCTGTCAAAAATAGAGAGCGCCAGATTGATCAGAGTCTCCGCGCGACGCCTGCTCCCCATATATCGTTTGCTCATTGTCTTGGCGCAGGCGAGAATATCCTTTTCAAAATCATGCTCGCAGATCACCATTTTCTGCTGTTCCGCATACTCATAGGCAATTCCGTCGCACAGCGTCACGCCCGGAGCCCAGATCAGCCTGGCGTCCAGCATTTTGATGATACGGTTCATGAGCACGGAGGAAATAAACAGAAGCGCCGCCTCATCCTCCGTGACGCCCAGCGCCCTGGCGCATTCCTCCCTGCTCTTTTCTCTGATCCGATTCATAAATCTGTCATACTCTTCGCGCTTCACATATCCGATCTGCTCGTGTCCCGGATCATATCCCGCAATCCACTTGGACAGATAGTCATCCACCACAATAATATTTTCGATCTCTCTGTCTTTCAGGTAAAGCTTCTTAAATACGGACAGCTGCGCGCCGGCCATCTCGTCCACCAGATTTTCCATCTGTGAGGGAGCGGCGTTTAAACCCCCAAGCCGCTCCTGAAGCCGCAGCACGCCGATCCGCAGATTCTGCGTGCTCACCAGCGTGTCCTTGTCAAACAGTGACACCTGGATGCTGCCGCCGCCAATATCCACAATGGCCGTTCCTTTTTCAATGATCCGGTTAAAAAGTTCTCCCTTGGATGCAATGGATTTGTAGTCCAGAAAGCGCTGTTCCGAATTGCTCAGAACCTCCATATGGATGCCCGTGTTCTGCTCAATCTGTCCCAAAGCGATATCCATATTTTTCATTTCCCGGATAGCGCTTGTGCCATATGCCCTGTACGAGTCCACCTTATAGGCTTTCATAATTGTCGTGTATTCTCTGAGCACCCGGCAGAGCTCCTGCATTTTTTCATACCGCAGTTTTCCCGTGGCATAAGTCTCTGACCCAAGATCGATCCGATGACGGATATGATCGATCTCTCTCATGGAATTCCTGCCGGAAAACTCGAATATTTTCATGCCGAGTTCAAATGACCCCACGTCAATGGCCGCAAATGTTTTCATCGTAATCCCCCTGCCTTTCCGCAGTCTGTGAATTTGGAGCCGCAGACACAAATCCAAACCGTGCGCACCCTGTGCCCAGCAGATAATCGATAAACTGCTGCGCCGTTCTGCCCGACAGTCCTCCGTGGCTCAGTTCCCACTTGTTTGCCTCCGCCAGCAGCTGATCTTCCGGCATATCTATCCCGGCCCGCTGCGCCAGCGTCCTGACAATCTGCTGGAACTCCTTTTTATCCGGCGCCCCAAAATAAATCCGCTCCCCGAAACGCTCCGACAAAGATACTTTCTCCTGAACAGTGTCCCCCTTGTGGAGATCATCCTCCCGCTCCTGCCGGTCGCTGAAACGCTCCCGCACCAGATGCCTTCTGTTGGATGTGGCATAAATCAGCACATTGTCAGGTTTCTTTTCAAGACCGCCCTCTATCACAGCTTTTAAATATTTATATTCCGTCTCAAACTCCTCGAAACTGAGATCGTCCATATAAATGATAAACTTATAGTTTCGGTACTTGATCTGGCTGATGACCTCGTTCAGATCCCGGAACTGATGCTTATATATCTCAATGATACGAAGACCTCTGTCATAATATTCATTTACGATTCCCTTGATACTGGAAGATTTTCCTGTACCGGCATCCCCGTAAAGCAGGCAGTTATTGGCTCTTCTTCCCTCCACAAAAGCCTCCGTGTTATCCGTCAGCTTCTTCTTGGCAATCTCATAGCCCACCAGATCAGAGAGACGCACATGTGCTATATTCCGTATAGGCTCCACACGGACGCCCGCCTCGTCATGCACAATACGGAAAGCTTTATGCAACCCGAATTTACCCGTTCCATAGTCCCCGTAAAACCTGGTGAGGATGGCTTTCATATGTTCCGGTGTCCCGCTTTCGGCAAGCCGTCTGGCCAGTTCACAGATGCGGCGGCAGATTTCTCCCGTATAGATCCTGCTTTTCTGTCCGTCGGACTCATAATCCAAAACCCACCGGATCTCCGGCGCATGCAGCCTTTCCGCCATAGGGGCAAAATCATAGTCGAAAAATTCCCGGAAGATCCGGATATCATGTAGCACAGCCTGGTTGACGGTTCCTTTTATCTCCCCGCGGATCTCACACATCATACTGTAGCTGTTTTCATTTCCCACCAGCAGGTTCGTCAGATAACAATGCCACAGATTTCCGTAAAAACCGTAGCTGCCGCCCATTTCAATAAGTCTGTGAATACACTCGTAGAGCAGCGCCGCCCTGTCTTCCTCATTATAATACTCATTTTCGTAATTTTCCATCAGCCATGTCATATCCCGGAGCAGCCCTCCGTCCTCAAAGCCGCGGAATATGATCAGTTCTTTCTCCCGCATCCACTCTTCCTCCGCCTCTCAATAATTTCCCAGTATTTTCATATTTCTGGCTTCCTCCCGCAGTCCGCGCAGGGCGTTTTTGACCGCGCTGTCCGCCAGATTCCCCTCGAAATCAATAAAAAACCGATATTCCCAGTTGCGATCCTCAATAGGGCGGCTCTCTATTTTCGTCATGTTCAGATGATTATATATAAAATGAGACAACATGTGATAAAGCGATCCGCTTTTGTGGGGCACTTCAAAGCATATGCTGATTTTTCGGGCATCCCGCCTGAAAATTTTCTGGTTCGTCACGACAATAAAGCGAGTGGAATTGCCCTCCGACTGGTTCACGCCTTTTTCCAGAACCTCCAGGCCGTAAATTCTGCCCGCGTGTTCCCCGGCGATAGCCGCCTGGGACCTGTCCCCCTCCTGCGCTACCTTCCGCGCGGCAAAAGCATTGTTCTGCATGCTGATCTGCTGCCAGTTATACTGCTGCAGATATCTGGCGGACTGCATGAGAGACTGCGGATGAGAATAAACCCGCTGAATCTCCTCTTTTTTTGCACCGGGCACCCCGAGGAGACAGTGTTCGATCCGTATGATCTGTTCTCCCACAATATAATTTTCATATTCCACAAGAAGATCATAAATTTCGCTGACTATGCCCGCCGTGGAGTTCTCAATGGGAAGCACCGCAAAATCCGCGTTGCCCTCGTCAATAGCGCCCATGGCCTCCCGGAAAGAGTCCACATGAAAACTGTGCACCTGCTCTCCGAAATACTGCTGCATGGCCGCCTGAGAGTACGCTCCCGGAGCGCCCTGAAATACAACTCTGATTCCGGCGGTTTCCAGATGATCCACACCGATAAACGGCAGGCGGCCCATACTGCCGTTCTCCGCAAGAAGCTGATACTGCAGCTTGCGGCTCACGGACATGATCTGCTCGAACAGTTCGCGGATGCCGAGGGCGTTAAATTCATTATGCGCCAGGGCGCTGACCTTTTCCAGCTTTTCCGCCTCTCTCTGCCGATCCAGCACTTTCTTCCCGGTGCTGATCTTATATTCCGCCACATCTTTGCATATTTCCATGCGCTGTTCATACAGCGCCGCAATCTGTTCGTCAATCCCGTCGATCTTCCTTCGAAGTTCCTGTAAATCCATTCTTTAGTTCCTCCCATTCCGGCACAAACTGTGTTCCCAATCTCGTCAGTTCTCCCAATACCTTTTCCACTCCTTTGTCTGTCCGGAACCAGTTTTCCTTTGTCACATTGACATATACCGGCGCAATGATAAACTCCGTGTCAGGAAAGGAAAACTGATAATACATCAGACATCTTCTGGAATGATATCCCTTACAGCATAGAATGGCCTTTTGAGGCCGAATCCCCCTTGCATCCAGAAGGCTCTTTGAAAACCTCGCGTTCTGGGCCGTATACTGCGCTTCCTCTTCCGGAATGATACCGTCCGCATCCACCCCGTTTGACAGCAGCACATCCGTATAAAAGCCACATTCCGTCATATATTCTTTCGGGTATTTTTCCGCGCCGGACTTCACGCCACCGAATTTACCGCGTTTTACAGAATATCTGCCCGACGGCACCACCCATGGCGCATACCCCTCCCGCCACAGCGCCGCGGCCCGCTCCGGCAGCTGCGGATAGGAACCTCCCGGAATAAAAATCACATCGGCCCGCTCCAGTTCATCTTCCAGAAAAATAAAATTCGTTATATCCCGCACAATTCTCATATCCATCGCATCCGCACCTCTCCGGAAATATTATATATCTTCATTTTGCCATATGCAATCGCTTTCCTTTTTTCTTTCAAAATGCCCTTGATAGCAGGTCTCATAAAAGCTATAATGGAATGCAGAATAAATGAATCACAGAGATTCAGAAAGGGTTCTGCTATGAAAAAGAAAACAAAAACAGCTTTTACACTCGTCCTTATAGTGTTTGTGATCCTGATACTGGGCATTGTTTCTTTCCTGAAAGGCCGGGTTAAAATGAACTCTGCGGGAACGACGGGGAACACGGCGGGCAATCTCAACAACAGCGGTCTTTTCTGCGAGAGAGACGGAAAGGTCTTCTTTGCCAACACTTATGACGGCAATGCGCTGTATTCCATGAATGTTGACGGAACCGACCTGCAGAAACTGACCGTCACTCCGGTGAGTATGTTATGCGCCGACGAGCACTATATTTATTATTACCAGCAGCCCGCCGATGCTGCTTCGGGCATTGATTATGTCATATCCACCCACGGCCTCTACCGCGCCTCCACAAGCGGAAAAAACGTAGTGTGCCTTACCCGGGACTACGTTTTCAATATGCAGCTTGTGGATAATTATATTTATTACGTCACCCGCGGGGATTCCGGTCCCGAACTTCGCAAGCTGAAAATCGACAAGTCGGAAAATGTGCTGCTGGCGGAACTTGCCATCAATCCCTCCTGCGCAGTGAACGGAATGTTCTATTTTAACGGTGTGGAGACCAACCATTATCTGTACGCCTGGAATCCTCAGACAGATTCCTCCAGTGTCGTATGGCAAGGGAATATCTGGAATCCCATCTATGACAATGGTTATATTTATTACATGGATGTGGCGGAAAATTACAGGCTCTGCCGCTATTCCTTATCTATGGACAGTGTGGAGATTCTTACGCATGACAGGATCGACTGCTATAATATAGGCGGCGGCTATATTTATTATCAGGCCAATTCCCCCACAAGTCCCGCTCTGAAAAAGATGAACCTGGACGGAAGCAATGTAGAGATCGTGGCGGAGGGCAATTACACCGCCATCCATATGACCTCCCGCTATGTATATTTCCAGCTTTTCGGCGAGCAGACACCTGTCTATCAAGTTCCTCTCGGCACTGCATCCGTCTCCACATTTGACGCCGCTCTGTCGGCGGCCATGAAAAACATAAAATAGTCCGGAATGTTACAGGGAAACGGCATAAATTCTTTATGACGTTTCCCTTGTGCCGGATTCTCTGTTGTTCTCCTCCTCTTATATCTCCATCTTCATTCCATTCAGGACGGCTTCGGCCAGGCGCTCTCCCTCATAACGCAGTTTCAGGGAAAAGAACGGCTCTCCCTCCTCCAGCAGCCGAAAAAAAACGGCATCGCCCTCCCACATGGGCAGACTGCGGACGCGGTCTTTGGACACCCACTCCAACGTTCCTTCACTACAATCCGTAAGTTCGCCCGTAAACCCAACCGCAGTATATAAAAACATATATTCCGTGTCATAAGTGTCCGTGCAGAAAGTGATAATCCCCCGCAGTTTCCATGAAGTCAATGTCAGGCCGGTCTCCTCCTGCACTTCGCGCAGCAGACATTCTTCCGGTGATTCTCCCGCTTCAAAATGCCCCCCGACGCCGATCCATTTATCCTTATTACAGTCGTTTTCTTTTTTCACCCGATGCAGCATAAGATAACTGTCTGCTTTTTCTATATAACAGAGTGTCGTCAGATTACTTCGCATGCCGGATCTTCCTCCCTGTATCATGTCTTTTGAAAAATCCCGCCCGATAACCTTCAAAAGGCACATCGGGCGGGATTTATGGCAATTTGTGCTTTACTGTTCCTCACTGCCGCAGTATTTCTGCAGCACTGCGCGAACCGCTCCGGGTCCTGCCGTCAGTTCTTCCAGATATCCGATCACGGTTTCCGCCATGCCTGCCTCATACAGATCCACCCCGAATATCTTTTCATTCTCCAGAAGCGGACGCAGCGATTCTTTTTCGATACCGCTCCCCAGGCGAATCTCTGCCACATACGGACGAACCGCATCCAGCAGCGGATCCGGACTCAGTTCAAAGGACGTCCCGTCATCGCCGATTCCCATAAGATAGCGCAGCCATCCGGCAAAAACAAGAGGAATCATTTTCAGATTTTTCGTATCCAGCGAATCGGACTTTTGATATGCCCTGATCGTCTCCCCAAACCGGATGGCCAGCTTCTGAGATGTATCCGTTGCAATCCTCTGCGGCGTATCCGGCATAAACGGATTGGGAATCCGGATGCCCAGCACGGTATCTATAAATTCTCTGGGGCTTATAATCCCCGGATCTGTAACCACCGGAAGTCCTTCCTCATATCCGATAATCTCCACCAGCCTGCTCAGCTGGGGATCTTTCATCTCATCCGAAATCTTGCTGTATCCCAGCAGACAGCCGTACACCGCCAGCACCGTGTGAAGCGGATTCAGGCAGGTGCACACTTTCATCCGCTCTGTTTTTTCCACAGTCTGCCTGTCGGCAAACATCAGACCTCCCTCCTCCAAAGCAGGTCTTCCGTTTGGAAAGATATCCTCAATCACCAGGTATTCGCACTCTTCCGCATTGACAAACGGCGCCGCATAGGTGTTTTTGGATGTGACCACCGGCTCCATTCCTTCCACGCCGTCCTCTTTCAGTATCTCTGCCACACTCCCATCCGGCCTGGGGGTAATCTTATCGATCATTGTCCATGGAAAAGAAACTTTGGCCGGATCGCTCACATACGCATAAAATCCTGCTTCCGCTTTTCCGTTCTCCGTCCACTTCCGTGCGAAAGAATGCACCGCCTCGCGAAGTCTGTCCCCGTTTCCGGAGCAGTTATCCATACTCACCATGGCAATAGGCTTCTCTCCCGCCTGATAACGGGCATACAAAAGAGAGGCCACCTTGCCGATATAGCTTTGCGGCCTCCCGGGCCCCTCAGCCAGATCCGCCGCTATCACCGCCGGTGTATTCCCCTTTGCATCCGTCAGGCTGTACCCCTTCTCCGTAATCGTAAAGGATGCCATCTGAAGAGAGGCTTTTTGAAAGATTTCCCTCAGCCGCTCAAAGGCCTCCTCACTTCCCGCATCCAGAACAAGAGACTCCGCAATGCTCCCCACTACGGTTTTATCCACACTTCCATCGGC
The DNA here is from genome assembly GCA_014804185.1 of Lachnospiraceae bacterium. Taxonomy (GTDB): domain Bacteria; phylum Bacillota; class Clostridia; order Lachnospirales; family Lachnospiraceae; genus Acetatifactor. The sequence goes on along the minus strand of JAAVAG010000011.1, from coordinate 1,304 downwards.
TTTAAAGGTGACAAGGATGCTGTAATCGTCATGGGGTCTATTCACTTTCTCTATAATCTCGTAATCAAACCCCTCCGCCACAATCAATCCGCGGTCCAAAATTCCCCGGTTCAAAAGATTCTGCACCACATTTGCCTGAAAAGCACGAAAAATATTGCCGGCGCCAAAATGAATCCAGAAAGGATTCTCCTTTGTCCGCACTATCATTTTTTCCCGGTCAAACGCAGGGAGAGAATATCCCGCCTGTTCCCAGCGCTCACGTTCCTGTAATCCTTCCGCGTCCAGTCTCATCTCGTGCAGTCTCCTTTCCGGCTTTTCTCAATCGCCTCCCACAGGCCGTTTAAGTATGCCGCTCCAAGCGCCCTGTCATACAGCCCGTATCCCGGCATCGCCTTTTCTCCCCAGATCATACGTCCGTGATCCGGGCGGATGGGGCCCTCAAAGCCAATATCATACAGGGCTTTCATAATCTCATACATGTCAAAACTTCCGTCCGCGGACAGATGGGCTGCCTCCTCAAAATTAGTGGGGGAATGAAATTTCAGGTTCCTCACATGGGCGAAATGAATTCTTCCCTTTAACGAACGGATCATATCCGGAAGATCATTTTCCAGATTCGTCCCATAAGACCCGGAACAGAATGTGACTCCGTTGTGCGGGTTGTCCACCATACGCATCATCCTCAAAATATTGGTCTTGTTGATAATGATACGCGGCAGGCCAAACACACTCCACGCCGGATCATCAGGGTGGATTGCCATGTTAATATCGTATTTATCGCAGACCGGCATGATCTGTTCCAGAAAATATTTCAGATTTTCAAACAGCCTCTCATCGTCCACGTCCCTGTACATGGCAAACAACTCTTTGACATGCTCCATGCGCTCCGGCTCCCATCCCGGCATGACGGCTCCGTTCATATCGCCGGCAATGGAGGAAAACATCTCCTCCGGATGCAGCGCATCCACCGCCTCCTGTGTGTAGGCCAGCACGGTGGAGCCGTCCGGCCTCACACGCGCCAGTTCGGTTCTGGTCCAGTCAAAAACAGGCATGAAATTGTAACACACCATATGGATATCTTCTTTTCCCAGATTCTCCAGTGTCTCAATATAATTTCGAATATACAGATCTCTGTCGCTGTTTCCCGTTTTGATTGCATCATGCACATTGACGCTTTCAATTCCCGCCACATGCAGGCCTGCGGATGCAACCTCCTCTTTCATCGCACGGATGCGTTCCCTGGACCATACCTCGCCGGGCTTTGTATCATACAGGGTCGTAATAACGCCCCTTACCCCGGGGAT
>JAAVAG010000010.1 GCA_014804185.1 Lachnospiraceae bacterium | reverse complement strand
TATTTTTATGGTGCACCCAGTGGCGGCAGTTCCTTTGACAGGCAGGGCGGGGCGTGACGATCGAAGAGCGGTTCAGCCTTATCAGAAAGCTAAAAATTCCGGAAGCCGGTTCGCACAGGTTCTGGAAGAGACCACCCGGAAAACGGAAGACGCTCCCAGAAGTTACAATGTCACCACATATGACCGTGACAGCAGGCTTCAGAATCACCGCTATCTTTCAATGGAATACAGCTACTGAAAAACAGCCTCTGAGTTTACCGCTCAGAGGCTGTTTTCCTGTTTCCTTTATTATACAACCAGATCCACATGCTGCACTGTTCCCGTACCGCCGTTTTCTTTCAAATAGATGCCCGTGCTTCGGATCACCGCATTTGTCTGGTTTGTCTGCATATTGTTCAGGGAAAACTGTGTGTCCGTATATCCCAGATAAATAGCTCCGACGCCTGCCTCTTTCAGCCCGATCAGCCGGTCTCTGCCCTCCTCATCCTTGGTCCAGATCTTCAGGCTTTCAAACACCTCGTCACCCTCGTCGATCCATCCGTTGCCGTCGCGGTCATATTTTGCCAGATCCGCAAAACCGTTGCCCGACTTGGTTCCAAACAGTTCCGATCCGTCGTTAATCTTTCCGTCTCCGTTTTTGTCCAGCGCCAGAAATCCGCTGCCCTGACCCGCAAAAGAGATCATCTCTTCCTTGCCGTCCGCATCCAGGTCAAACAAAAACTTCTGATCCGTCACGGAAGCAACTCCCGCATCCAGGTTTATAACCAGCGGATCTGTACAGATATAAGGTTCCTGGACCAGACTCTCATATTTCTGACAGAATGCCCTGGACATTTCCACGGTCACGCCAAAGTTGATTTCTCTTCCGTCCGCAGTCCTGGCCACTCCCGCAGCCTGATACGCCGTGTACTCCATTTCGCACACAAAGGATGACTTCACCGTAGTCTTCACCCACTGCGTACTCCCCGTCTGTGCCGCTGCCACTGTGCCGGTATTTCCGGCGGGCCTTGCCTGTGCACCCGGCCTGGAGGCCGCTCTCAGTTCCCGTCCCAGACTGTCGATCTCACTCCGGCTCTGCATGAGGCTGCCGTCCCTCTTCATACGCTTCAGGGCGTCCAGCATTTTTTTCAGGATCTCGACTTTGATCTCTCCCTGGGTCTTTACTCTTTCTCCCGTCTTCTGCGTGTTTGCGCTCTGCTCGGTCTGCCGGGAGATCAGCGACGCCATCGCCTTTTCCTGCCTCTCCTTTCGCTCCTCTTCCACCTGCTTGATGTTGTCCTCCATCTGTTTCCAAAGGTTCTCACCCTCCTTGGAGAACTCCAGCGTTGCCGCCTGCTCACTGGTAGTGACCAGTTCGGTGCTCCTGGTCTCCTCAAAGTGCGCCTGCTGCCGCGCGGAAGACATCGCTACTGTACTGGATGTGATTCTCATATCAATCCCTCCTACTTCCCTGTATGTTTTCCGGTCCATGCCGGTTTCCCTGCAAGTCCATTTGCAGGTATATAGGAAGTATATCGGCAGCTTTGCGGTTTTTCTTTAGTTACCAGTATTGTCTCCAGTCTTTTTCCAGTCTGGTAAGCGCCTCCATATAAAAATAATCTCCCCAGGCATTACACTCATCCACACCGCGATGGTCACATGTGTTGTAGGGCGAGTGATTGGAATATGTGCTGTGAAGCACCAGGCCGTTGGACACCGCCATATCTTTCACCGCATAATTGTCATATAGGGATTTCATCAGCTTTTTCGCAATACCGACGTAATGCGCCGCCTCTTCTTTCTCCAGATACTTGCTCATCTCCAACAGGCCGCAGGCCGCAATGGAGGCGCTGGAGGAATCACGGGGCTGATCGTCCCCGTAGTTAAATTCCAGATCCCAGAACGGCACCAGATCCTCCGGCAGCCGATCCAGGAAATACGCCGTCACATGTCTGAACAATTCTATATATTCCGCCCTTTTGGTATACCTGTAGGCTGTGGCCAGCCCGTATACGCCCCACGCCTGGCCTCTGGCCCAGGCGGAACCGTCCCGATATCCCTGACAGGTGGCCCCATGGTCCGGCGCTCCGGTTTTCATATCAAAAAAGAACGTATGCCATGTGGAATAATCTTCCCGGATCACATTGGCGACCGCCGTGTGGATATGTTTCTCCGCGATATCCCTGTACTTTTGGTCTCCCGTCTCTTCACTGGCCCAGTAGAGCAGCGGCAGGTTTACCAGACAATCGATAATCAGCCGATAATTTCCCGGTTCGTTCATCGTTCCCCATGCCTGGATAAATTCTCCCACAGGCTGATATCTGGTGAGAAGCTGATCCGCCGCCCTGACTGCCGCCTCCCTCCCGCTTGGAGAACCGGTCAGTTTATACCCCGCCACACAGGAGGGAGAATATAAAAATCCCATGTCATGGTGATCCACGTCTATCTTCTCACGAATGCGGTGCAGGAAAGAATCTATCTGCACCTCCGCCGCATGACAAAACGCCTGCTGTATCTCCGCCGGACTGCCGATTCCCATTTTTTCAACGACCGCCGGATTATCCCGGACAAACTCATATGCCAGCCAGATCTCCCCTGTCCAGAAGCCGGTAGTCCAGTCTCTGTTTTCCGTCTGCGCATAAAACCCGTTCTCACTGTACGCTCTCTGAAACTGATGGGTAAACTGCGGCAGGATACCCGCAATCTGCCTGACGCAAAACGCCAGCGCCTCCCGAATCTCCTCCTCTGCAATCTCCGGATATTCCTCTAAATCTCTTCTCATATCTCATCCTCCTTTACAATATTCCGCACCCATATTCCTTTTTTCAACAAGATAAAACCAATCACGGTTTTTAGCACCTCCACCGCCTGGCAGGCGAAATAGAGCGGCACAATCGGCAGAGATGTACAGCGGCTCAGCACATAGGCAAGCGGTATACTGGCCACCCACATAAATACACTGTCAAACAGGAACGTGATCACCGTTCTGCCCCCTGAACGCAGAGTAAAATAGGCGCAGTTTATAAAAGCGTTCATAGGCATAAAGAGCGCCGTGACTCTGATCAGCCGTGTGGCCAGCGCACGCACGATGTCCGTCGTATTATACGCCATCGGAAACAAAGGCGCCGCGACTGCCAGCACCGCGCCAATGCCTATGCACACTGTCACGGAAAAAGCAATCAGTTTCACTGCCGTATCCCTGGCCTCCTCCATTTTGCCCGCCCCCAGCAGCTGCCCGATGATAATGGCCACAGCGCTGCCCATGGCAAGGTATACCACATTAAACACATTGGAGATCATGGAGGAAATATTCAGTCCCGCCACCGCGTCCAGTCCCCGGACAGAATAACTCTGCATCAGAGTCGCCATCCCTGTGGACCAGAGAATCTCGTTTACCATCAGCGGCGCACCCTTGACCAGAATCTTGCCGGCCAGATTTCCCGGAATATACAGACTCCTGTATACGCCTTTGATATAGGTATGCCGCTCATGATGCCTGTGCAGCCAGACAATCACCACCGCTGCCTCTACATACCGCGAAACCACCGTGGCAATGGCCGCACCTGTGACGCCCATGGGCCTGATACCGAATTTTCCGAAGATCAGAACATAATTCAGCGCCATATTCACGAAAACCGCCAGCACGCCGGCTTTCATCGGTATCATAGTCTCACCGCATTCCCGCATGGTGCTGGTATACACCTGGCTGATGCCAAAGGGAAGCAGTCCCGCAAGCATCACCGCAAGATATTCCCTGGCATACTGCAGCGTCTCCTCCAGCTGCGCCTCATTTCCCTCCCCGTGAAGATAGAGCAGAATCAGCTTCTCGCCCCCGAAAGCAAACAAAAGCCCACCGCCGATCACCAGAATCATGGTGACGATCCACTTGAACCGGAAAGTATGCCTCACGCCCTCCTGTTTTCCGTATCCCCAGAACTGCGCGCCAAAAATCCCCGCTCCGGATACCGCTCCGAACACACTGATATTAAAAACAAACATCAGCTGATTCACGATGGCAACGCCTGACATCTGTTCCGTTCCCACACGCCCTACCATGACATTGTCCAGCAGACTCACGAAATTTGTGATTCCGTTCTGCACCATAATCGGCACTGCCACCATCAGCGCCATTTTATAAAAGGCTTTATCTCCAATCAGTTTTTTCCCATATTTCTTCATATCCGCCCTCGTTTCCGTCCCGCATGAGGTTTTGCCCTCCGTCCTGTTCCATTTTGCCGGGAAACAATTGACTGCCCAACTTCAAACGTCTATAATACAAATATACCGATAGTATAATCGTTTCTGTCACGTTATGCAACTGAAAGCTTCGAAATGACCCGGAGGAAAGCTACTGTGAACACCGACGAAAAGTATATGAGAGCCGCTATCCTGCAGGCCAGGAAAGCCCTGAAGCTGGGCGAGGTTCCCATCGGCTGCGTCATCGTCCATGAGGATAAAATCATCGGACGGGGCTACAACCGCCGGAATACAGACAAGAATACTCTGTCCCACGCCGAACTGACCGCGATCCGCAAAGCAAGCCAAAAGACGGGCGACTGGCGGCTGGAAGACTGTACGCTCTATGTAACCCTGGAGCCATGCCAGATGTGCGCCGGAGCCATTGTTCAGGCACGGATTTCCCGCGTGGTCATGGGGTGCATGAATCCGAAAGCGGGCTGTGCCGGTTCCATTTTGAATATTCTGGATATGCCGCAGTTCAATCATCAGGCTGAGAGCACCCGGGGCGTTCTGGAGGAAGAATGCAGCAGTCTGCTCAAAACCTTTTTCCGGGATCTGCGCATAAGAAACAGGCTGGAGGCGGGCAAACTGCCGGAAGCCAGGCCCCGATAACCGATCAGCTGCCGCACCCGCGCATCAGCTTTTTTATTAATTTTTTGGGAGACATCTATCATGGAAAAAAGAACGACACATTTTTTAAATGTAAGTCTTGTTCTGGTTTCACTGTTCTGCATATTTATATTTATCTGTCAGACAATCTGTATCAATCTGATGGGAGAGGATGCTATCCGTCAGCTGGGTATTTTTTACATGTCCGGAATCAGCGAACAGGTGTCGTCACATTTCGGAACTACCATTGAACTCCGCCTGTCTCAGGTCGAATCACTGGTAAATTCCGTTCCGCCCGGGCGCTATGCGGGCGAAACCTCCATGCAGGTCAGCCTGGTCTACAATGCCCGCTCCGCCGGATTTGAATATCTGGCGTTTTATACGGATGACGGCAGTTTTCACATGCTCTACGGTTCCCAGGTGAAGGCGGATGTGCCGGAAAGTCTGCGCCGCTCTGTTCAGGGCGGAAGATATAATGTCTGCGCCGGAACAGATGAAGCGGGAACTCCGATCGTTTTAATGGGCGTCCCTGCCGTTTATCCTATGAATGACGGAAATACAAGCATTGCGCTGATTGCGGGACTGC
>JAAVAG010000009.1 GCA_014804185.1 Lachnospiraceae bacterium | reverse complement strand
CTTCTGTCCAGAGAGGTGGCCGCCGACGGACCGGTGGAATTCAGGATCCGCAGCCGCTACCGCCTGAGTGCGAAATCCACACTGGAGCAGGATATGATTTTCCATGCGGACTCGCCGGAGGTGATTTTCGAGACCAGAATGGACTGGCAGGACGAACATCGCTTTTTAAAGACCGCTTTCGATACGACGATCCATACGGATTATGCCAGCCAGGAAGTGCAGTTTGGCTATATCCGCCGGGTGACAAACCGCAATACGGAGATTGAAAAGGCAAAGTTTGAGGTATCCAACCACAAATACACGGATCTGTCGGATACCCGCTACGGAGCGGCAGTATTGAATGACTGTAAATATGGGATCAGTGTACAGGACGGACAGATGCGCCTGTCGCTGCACAAGGGGGGCTGTATGCCCGACTTCAGAGGAGATAAAGGGATTCATGAATGTACCTATGCGTTTCTTCCTCATATGGGAAGCCTGTCCGCGGCCAATGTGATTCAGCCTGCTTACCGGCTGAATGAAAAACCGCTGATTGTGGAGGGCAGCCTGCCTATGGAGAGCCTGCTGAGCCTGGGAACGGACCATGTGATTGTGGAAACCGTGAAACCCCTTGAACGCACGGAGGGAGAGGCCTTGGAGAGAGGATTTATCCTGCGGCTGTATGAGGCCGAGGGTGCGGCGGATACGGTATCCCTGCACTTCGGCGTTCCGGTAAAAGGACTTGCGCTGACCAACATGCTGGAGGAAGTACAGCAGGAATATGGCGCCGTCCGGCAGTTGACGCTGGAATTTGGCCCCTTTGAGATCAAAACATTGAAAGTCAGTTATTGATTTTAATGCTGTTGACAGGGACTTGCGCACCGTGGGCAGATGTGCTACAATGTATAAAATTCAATTTAGAAAGCGAGGTGGACAAAATGACAGAAAACAGACTGATAAAATCAAATGCCGTTTTGTCCATCTTTTAAAGACTGACACTTTCTGATGGATATAATCATCGCTTCTGATTTTATCAGGAGCGATTTTTATATTTGATTGGAAAAGAGGGAGTGACAAATGGTATATCATGTGTATGTGGGTTCTTATATGGGGCAAAAGGGCGGCGACGGCATCTACCTGATGGAACTGGATACGGAGAGAGGTAGTTTGGAACTGGTAAGATCCTATCCGGAAATGAGCAGCCAGCCTTCCTATTTAACTGTGACAAGGAATGCAGTATATGCGGTGAGCGAGCTGGAGGAGGGCGGATATATTACGGCCTTCAGGAGAAATCCTTACAGTGGAGAGCTGTCCGAAATAAACAAGGTGAAAACGGAAGGAGACGCCATGTGCCATCTGTGCCTGTGGCCGGGCGGCCATTATATCTCCGCGGCCAATTATAAATCAGGCAGCTTTCTTGTGTGCAGTGTCAAAGAGGATGGAAGTCTGGGCAAGATCTGCGACTGGAAACAGCATCAGGGGTCCGGCACGGACAAGGAACGGCAGGAAGGGCCGCATGTCCATTCTACACTGGTATCACGGGACGGAAAGCGTTTGTATGCCGCAGATCTGGGATTGGATCGGATTTTCTGCTATTCCATCAGAGAGGATGGTGCCTTGGAGAACTGCTCTGAGGATATGCAGATTCAGCTTCCCGGAGGGATGGGACCCAGACATTTTGTATTCAGCGCGGACGGAAGGTTTCTGTATCTGATGACAGAGATGGGGAGCAGGCTGTTTGTCTATGAATCTAAAGACGGCGGCATGACTTTCCGTGAGATCCAGAATTTGGATGCGCTTCCTAAAAATTATGAGGGATTTCATGCAGGGGCGGACATTCACTTTTCGGCCGACGGGAAATTCCTCTATCTGTCGGACAGGGGAGTGAATGATATAGTGGCGTACCGTGTCTTCGGCGAGACGGGACTGGCAGAGCTTGTGGGAAATTACAGTTGTTACGGTGATTTTCCGCGCAATTTCTGCATTACGCCGGATGATGGATTTATGTTGATCACAAATCAAAAAAGCGGAAATGTGGTTCTCTGCGTGCGGGACAGGGAGACTGGAGCTGTTGGAAAGAAATTGGCGGAGGCGGAGGTTCCGCAGGCGGTTTTTGTAACTGTGGCTGCCAGAGGCTGAATCAGGGGCATGGAATATGGATTGCTTAAGGGAGTAAACAGGGCAGTGTTCCTTGACCGAAGGGAGTTTAATGGACCGGTTTATACTCAGACAGAGGAGGAAAAGGTGAGGTACAGATATAGCGGAATTGCGGATGAGATGCTGCGCTTTGTGGAAAAGGAGCAGCTGAAAGACAGAACATTGTGGGAACTGGTGACCGAAGTATACGCATCCTGTCCGGACGATGTGGATCTGGGGTGGAGAGGGGAATATTGGGGGAAACTCATGCGAGGGGCCTGTATGACCTGGCAGTATACGGCGGATGAGGCGCTGTATGGGATATTGTCGGAGGCCGTGGAAAAACTGATGGCCTGTCAGGAGGCGGACGGCAGGCTCTCCACCTACAGCCGTGATAAGGAGTTTCAGGGCTGGGATATGTGGTGCAGAAAATATGTACTGATGGGATTTGTCTATTTTTATGAAATCTGTCGGGATGCGGCGCAGAGAGAACGCGTCCTGCTGTCGGCCTGCAGACATCTGGACTATATCATACAGCGGGTCGGTGACGGCGACGGGAAAAAGAGGATCACGGAGACTTCGAATATCTGGCGCGGCATCAATTCCAGTTCCATCCTGGAGCCGGTGGTAAAGATTTACAGAATCTGCGGGAACGCCGGATATCTGGATTTTGCGTCCTATATTGTAAAAGAGGGCGGTGCGGCGGGATTTGACATTTTTCAGGCTGCATATGAAGACAGGCGGTATCCCTATGAGTACCCGGTGGTAAAGGCATATGAACTGATGTCCTGTTTTGAGGGGCTGGCGGAGTATGCGGAGGTGACGGGCGACGCAAAGTGGAGGACGGCGGTGATTCGGTTTGCCGATAAGCTTCTGGAGTCGGAGGCCACGATCACGGGAGGGTCCGGCTGCAGACATGAACTGTTCAATCATTCTTCCGCGGCACAGACGGATGCGGAGTACAACGGCCTGATGCTGGAAACCTGTGTGACGGTGACCTGGATGAAGCTGATGCACAAGGTTTATCTGATGACGGGGGAGAGCCGGTATCTGGACGAACTGGAAAAATCCGCCTTTAATGCGCTGTACGGTGCGGTCAATACTGAAAACAGTGTCTGTGGAGCGGAGACGGTTTTTGATGAGCCGGAATACCGGCAGGTCTATGACAATTATATTGCAGATCGCGGCGGCAAGGGGCAGATATTTGACAGTTACAGCCCGCTGCACGCCGACATCCGCGGCAGGGCGGTAGGCGGGTTTAAGAGTATGCGGGACGGAACTGCATTTTGCGGATGCTGTATCGCCATAGGGGCAGCGGGGACGGCGCTGGTACCCGCGGCAAGCGCGCGGACGACTGCCACCGGCATAGAGATCGGACTGTACCTGCCGGGAACGATCCGGACGGATCTGCGGCTGCCGGGATGGACGTCGGCCCGGCAGGTAGAGATACGGATCGATACCCTGTATCCTCAGGACGGAAATATAACCTGTACGATTACAGATATAACAGACATGACAGATGCGGCAAACCATGGGGAGGCTGAGTTTGAGATAGGTCTTCGTATTCCCGCTTTTGCCGGAAACAGTCTGATATCGGTGAACGGGAAACCGGTGAAAGCGGCCGCGACAGGCGGTTTTTGCAGGATATGCCGGCGCTGGAGGGCAAGCGATGTGATAAAACTCTGCCTGGATATGCATCCAAGGCTGGTGTACGTGATGGAAACGGGGGAATTTTCCGGGGAATTGCCGCTGGGAGTGGCAGGTAAACTTCCACGGGCAGGTAAATTTCCCCAGGGCAGAGGATATGCCGCCGTGTGCGTCGGGCCGCTTGTGCTGGCCAGAGACAGGCGGCTTGGAACTGTGGGAGAGTCTTTCTCATATGGCGGCGGGAAACTTGAGGCAAAGCGATGCGAAAGGCAGCGGATTCCGTTCCCCTGCCAGTGCGCATATGAAGTGCGGCTGGGCGGAAAGCGGCACTTGATGATCGATTATGCCTCCGCCGGAAAAAGCTGGGGAAGAGATTCGGAACTGGAAGTGTGGATGGCGTTTTACAGCGAGGAGGCTGCTTTTGGGGAATAAAAGGAGGTCTGCGCCATGAAGAATACTGTGATTGTAAATATTTATAACTTTATCCGCATGTCCCATGTGGAGCCCAGCGTGTTTATACAGGATGACTTTGATACGGTGAGAAAACAGATGACGCTGATCAGGCAATATGATTTTCCCGCCACATATGCGCTGAAGTACGACGCGCTGATGGAGCCGCGCTATCAGGAACTGGTCCGTACATACGCGGGGGATGGGGACGAGATCTCGGCCTGGTGGGAGATCACGGAGCCTCTCTGCAGGCGGGCGGGCGTTGCTTTCCGGGGAGCACGGACGGAAGAATTTGACGAGCGCGTGGACAGCGCCTACAGTATCGGTTATGCGCCTGAGGAGCGCAGGCGTCTGGTGGATGCCTATATGGAGGATTTCCGGAATGTTTTCGGCTTTTATCCCAGAACCATAGGCTCCTGGGTGCTGGATACAGTCACAATTTCCTATGCCGCGGAGAAATATGGGATTTTGGGAAGCGCCATATGCAGGGATCAGATGGGAACCGACGGATTTACTCTGTGGGGCGGATTTCCCAACGGTATCTATTATCCCAGCCGCAGCAATGAAAATATTCCGGCGGGCACTCTGGAGGGGCAGCTTTCCGTACCCATGTTCCGGCTGCTGGGGCCGGATCCGATCTACAATTTTGAACAGGATGTGCGCTCCGGTCTGCAGGGAGTCTACACGCTGGAACCGTCCTGGCTGATCGGCAGGAATCCCGAGTGGATCTCCTGGTTTTTTGACTGTCTCACAAAGGAGGATGTTCTGGGAATCGGCTATGCTCATGTGGGGCAGGAGAACAATTTTCTCTGGGAGAATATCAGTCCCGGCATGGAGCCCCAGTTGAAAAAGCTGAAAGATCTTTTGAGCGAAAAGAGCATAAAAGTGGAAACCATGGCGGAGTCGGCGCGGTGGTTCCGGGATCATTTCCGGCTGACACCGCCCATGTCTTTTCAGGCATCCGGAGACTGGGATGCGCAGAGAAATCTTTCGGCGCAGTGGTATGCCTGCGGCAATTTCCGTGTGGGATTTCTGGGGGAAAAGGGACATTTGCGGATCAGAGACTTCTTTATATACCGCCAGGAGTATCCCTCCAGGTATCTGGAAGCGCCCATGACCAGTAAAAAGAGCGTATTCGACGCCCTGCCCGTACTGTTTCCGCAGAGATGGATGGGGCAGAACGATGGGCGGAGTGACGGACAAAATGGAGGGAGGCCATTTATCCGGCTGGCGGATGCGGACGGACAGGAGCCGGAGGGGGTCATGCGCTATAAAACTGTAGACAGACTGACGGCGCGGGCGGAACTGTGGAATACGGAAAAAAACCGGCTGTTGGCGGCCTTTACCATGCAGCCGGACCGGATTGTGCTGGAGGGAGATTATAAACTGTGTTTCGATGTGCTTCCTGTTTTCCGCTTCTGTGAAGCCGGAACGATACATCTGGAACATGAGAGCTTTTCCTATTCCTTTGCGGTGAGTGAGGGCCGCATATGCCGCGCCGAAAAGAGCGGTCTGGAGATTGTGCCGGTGCAGGGCAGAATCTGCCTGAATCTTGGGGAAAAAGTGGAGGCGGAGGATATTTTTATCGCTGCACCGCAAAGCGCAGCGCAGAACAAAACCGATGAGGTACAGCCGAAAATTTTTGTACGGGAAAACAAACGGATCCCGGTGCCTCCCAGGGAGCCCGTTGCAGAGCCGGGAGACTGTGTGTTTCCCGCGGGCAGCACAGGAAACGTGCGGCTTGCGGTGTGCATGGACGGAAAGGCGGATTTAAGCGGAAAGGCATATACGGGCATGGGGGAAATCCGCTATACTCTGGACGGGAGCGAGCCGACGCCGGAGTCGCCCCTTTATACGGAGCCGCTTAAACTTCGGGAGGACACCATGGTCAGTGCGCGGCTGTTTTTGCCGGATGGAAGAAGCAGCGAGACTGCCATATGGCAGTACCGTTTCGGAATACAGGGAATCCGGCTGACCAGCCCCACGGTATTTGACAGAAGGCCTGTTTTTTGCGGCAGAGGTGTGGAGGACTTTCTGAATCCGCGCCGGGGATCTCTGGATTATCTGGACGGGCGATGGAGAGGGACGCTGCAGGATCTGGAGATCTGCGGCATACTGCCGGAAAATATGTACGTGCGGGCCGTGACAGCCGGTTTTTTGTCACATCACCGCGCGGGTATTGTTTTTCCGGAGTCCGTGCAGCTTTTTACGGGGCCGGATGAGGAGCATCTTGTGCTCACATCGGAAATGGCGATCCCTTGCCGTCCCTGTACCAGAGAAATCGCCCGACAGGATATGATTCTTCCTGTGGGCAGGGAGATCGGCAGCTTTCGGCTGATTGCGCACAGATATGAAAAAATGCCCGACTGGTGCTGCTACAGGGGGAGCAGAGGGGTGTTTACCATGGCGGATAATGTGATCGTCTCATCTTGAAATGGGACCTTTTCCTGTGATAGAATTGTTTCGATATACGGCAGTATAAGAGTTTATAAAGAGGTGTTAATTTTATGTCTGTACATATGACCCTGAGAGGCGGCGGTCATTCCGCCCATACAAAGGATATGACGGAGGGAAATCCGTATTCCCTGATGGTGGGATTTGCGCTGCCGATTCTGCTCAGCCAGCTTTTTCAGCAGCTGTACAACACTGCGGATGCCTTTATCGTGGGGAAATGTCTGGGAACCAACGCACTGGCGGCTGTCACTTCCTCGGGAACGCTTATTTTTCTGATGGTCAGTTTTTTTATGGGAACCGCTATGGGAGCGGGGGTTGTGATTTCGCGGTATTTCGGAGCGGGCAATGAGACGCAGGTCTCCCGGGCTATTCATACAGTGCTGGCGTTCGGAATCGCCAGCGGCGCGATTCTGACCGTGGTGGGCGTTGCCTTTACGCCTGTTTTTCTGGAGTGGATGCAGACGGATCCGGAGGTGATGCCGGAGGCGGTGGAGTATTTTCGTTACTATTTTCTGGGTTCTCTGGCGCTTGTGATGTACAATATCTGCCGCAGCATCATGAACGCGCTGGGCGACAGCAGGCGTCCGCTGTATTACCTGATCTTTTCATCGCTGCTGAATATAGCGCTGGATCTTTTGTTTCTTGCCGTATTTAAGTGCGGCGTGTGGGCGGCGGCTGTGGCCACGGTCATATCCCAGGCGGCCAGTGTGGCGCTCTGTATGGCGCATTTGCTGCAAAAAGGAAATATATTTACCGTGAACCTGCGGAAAATCCGCTTTCACAAGGATCTGCTGCTGGAGATTATCCGCTATGGACTTCCCTCCGGCGTGCAGAATTCCGTGATTGCTTTTGCGAATGTCATTGTGCAGTCCCAGATCAATTCCTTTGGAAAAATGGCAATGGCGGCTTACGGAACACATGCCAAAATCGAAGGCTTTGCTTTTCTGCCCATCACCAGCTTTAATATGGCATGTACCACGTTTATCAGCCAGAATCTGGGAGCGGGGCAGTATGACCGCGCCAAAAAAGGAGCGCGTTTCAGCATCCTGGCGGCGGTGATTCTGGCGGAGGCCATCGGCGTGTGCTGCTATATTTTTGCGCCGTATCTGATCGGAATCTTTGATCAGACCCCGAAAGTGATTGAGTTCGGTGTGAGGCAGGCCCGAACGGCGGCGCTGTTTTACGGACTGCTGGCATTTTCCCATGCGGTGGCGGCGGTCTGCCGAGGCGCGGGCAAGGCTTTTGTGCCCATGTGTATCATGCTGTCCGTCTGGTGCGTGCTGCGGATCACTTATATCATTGTGGTGATGCGCCTGACAGGCGATATCGGATATATTTACTGGGCTTATCCCATCACATGGGGGATCAGTTCGGTGATCTACCTGATTTATTACCTGTTCTGCGACTGGGTGCATGGGTTCGATACGAAAAAATAGAATTTATAAAATGGGCGGACAGATTCATGAATTGACAGCCTGAGCAATATGTGATAGCATAAACCTACTTACATAGTATACAAGTAGGCAGTACAATAAAGAAAGAAGTGGAGTATCACATATGAATATATTACGCAGGAAATGCTGCCCCGTGTGAGAATGCAGGGTGCGGCGGGAGAAAAGGGAATGGTGGTTGGATGCAGTATGGGAGGGTTTCATTCCGGCAATTTTTTCTTTCGTCGGCCGGATCTGTTTGATACGGTGCTTTCCCTTAGCGGTCTGTTTCAAGCCGGTTATTTTTTTCATGATTATATGGATGATCTGGTCTATG
>JAAVAG010000008.1 GCA_014804185.1 Lachnospiraceae bacterium | reverse complement strand
TTTCCTTTGGCAAATCCATAGCCCTCCTTGCCAATCGGCCTACCAAATCTACCAGATTCTCCACATTTTCCCACATAACTTCTGCTTTCTGCAAAACAATTCTATGCGTATCTTCCAGTACATTCAGAACATACCTTCTGCTTTCAAGATCAGTTACCCTCTCCAGTTCACTTTCCTTGTTCGCATTTCCGATTTCGCATGCAGTCAGCAATATCATTAATTGACTCACTGCAAAGAAAAGAAACCACCTTTTTAATCTATTTTTCGATTTTATTCCTTCCAATCCATCTTTTTATAGTACAAGTCGCGCTGCTACACTTTCCAATAGTAAGTATAGCAGCGCTGCACATTCATTGCGTTTTTCCCAATAACTCAGCCGTGATTCCCAGCCATTTGCGACTCTGGAATCATTTGCACAATCCACTTTCCAATATACTTTCTGCTCTCTACCAGTTCCAACTATTTCTTTATGCATGTCCACAAAATGATCCAATAACGCCGTCTCCATAGGATCATAGAAAGGGGGAAGGCACTTATAAATACTTCGTCCAGCCTATGGCAAAGAAATCATTGCTGCAGATCTTACCATTGGAAACCTTGTGCTTATACCAGCATTGGATTACGCTGCTTTTGACCACCTCAGATGGATGGCTGTAACTGCCAGACTTGCATTGGGCTGTGTTCTGCCTTGCCTGAAAGATTCTGCCATTTTCCTTTACATTGATGACACCATGGTGGAAAAATACGATGCGAAATTCCAGGCCCCTTCCAAGCTGTTTAGCCATTCTGCCCATAATGTCTTCAACTATCTTAACAGGCACTGCTTCGTCAGCCCTTGCTCCACTTGCCCCTGGAGTCAACAGACAGGATCCTTTACCTCTCCGTCCCCCTGGGTTACCGCCTGTGGACGAAAGAACTTTCCAAACCACATGGGATGCCACAAAGTCACAACAAATCTGTGGAAAGGCCGTATTGTCTGTGCCCGCATAACAGCAACCGCCCCTGAAAAACCAGGAATCTTCCGACTGCTCCTGTGCACGTCAGCACCGGAAGGGATAGCCGCCCCGCCCATCCGGAGAAACAGCCGGATGAAAAAATCCGCTGCTACAGCGCCTGGGGGATGCTGCCGTTGGGCCTGTTCTCGCTGCAATGGAATATTGAAACCAGTTACTATGAAACCAAAACATTCTGGTCATTCCGCGATTATATGATCCACTCCGTGAAAGGGATTAAAAGGCTATCCAACCTAACCTGCATCAGTTATGCAGCTGTGCGGCTGCTCCCATACTACAGCAGGGATTTTCAGGATTACCAAGGACAAAGCCCACAGGAAATCCGTTGCCAACTGGGAGAAAAAATCCGCATGAACCTAATAATCCACAGTTTGGAACAGACTATCGAAACCATTAAAAAAGATTTATCGCTAAAAAGACTTTTCAGGAACTTATACGCAAATGCGGTTATCTATAAAAAGTTGTAAAGTGCTGTAATATCAATTACTACATATAAATATCTCCAACATAATTATTGCCCAGGATTTTTATATAGTGTGTACCGTTTGAAACTGCAGTAATATGCACTTCACAATTATCCCCTCTAAAAATATATAAAACCGCATTTTCTTCTGGAACTCTAAAATACACCATTGTCCACGGATTATAAATTCCTTCTATTTCTCTCACGTCCTCCAGCCGTAGCATACGTCCATCCACATTAAGTATAATGTTATCTTCAGCTTCATATATCTCTATTCCCCCATCCAATGACAGCATATCAAAAAGCCTATCAACAATCACACCCTCTTCAAAGACTTCAACTTTCTGATAACTGCTATACAGATAGCATTGTTCAGATAATAACAAATACTTTTCTTGAAAATATTCTCTTTCCAAATTTTCATTTAGGGATAATGCATCTCTTTCCTTTTCCAGAACAAAAACAGAGTCCCCTGCAATTTCGATATCCAAACGACAATATACATCCCCCTCTCCATTCAGGAGAAGATGGGCATTGCTTTCTTCTCCCTCAAAAAACATCTCGTAAATACCTCCTTTTCCCATATAATCATCACTATTTTCACTTGCAAGACTTGTCGCTAACCCATATTGTTCCACTATATACCAGTCAAAAAGCTGTCTGCTATATCGAAAATCGTATATATTATTTTCAAACAAAATATATGCTTTGTCCTGTTCACAGCAGATCTCCAATTTCTTCCGCAAGCACTCCTCAGCCATTTCCTCAGATCCATATCCTCTGGTTCCATAATAATAACTGCTTAGCACCCACTCTCCCATTACATTTATCAACAGTTTTCTTTGATTTTCGATTTCCTGCTCCATGATATTATTTATAAACACACTTTTTATAATAGTTCTTTCAATATTATCTACCTGGCTCCCTGATGATATTTCTACATCAGTTTTTTCGGTTATATCAGTTTGTTCCGGCACATCATCTTTTATTTCAATTTCCTCCTTGTTTCCCGATATTTGTTTTGTTTCCGCATCACTATCTTTTCTCAAATCACATCCAGTTAACAAAAACATACTTGCCAACACTATCAAAAAAGCCTTTTTCTTCATTCGTCATCTCCCACAAAAATATTTTCAACTACCAAGGCATCTTTATTAATGTATAAACCATACAAATAAATCACTCTTTCTCTTTCCCTTCTTGGAACCAGCCTTTCGCTTTGTGCCTTTGGTCCTTCCCACATATCTTCACCAAACAAATCGTAAATTGTTTTACCCTCACCTTTCAGCATTTTCTCTACAATATCTTGTGTGTTGCTAAAATCGGAACTCCACCAAATATTTTTACCTGCGTTATAAGAAAAACTAACCAAAGCATCAAACTGTTGTTGGTTGATAACAAGTCCTCTTTCTGCCAAAAAAGCATTCAACTCTTTTTCACTCTTTACTATATACTTTTCAAACAGTTCTATCGCTGTTTTATCTGTTATCCCATTTGGGTATTCTCCATCATACGTCTTGGTTCCGTAACCTATAGTCCAATCCGGTTCCTTCTTTGCGCCTGAATCATATTGAAAATGCCATAAAACTCCATCTATAATTTTAGTGTTTTTGGTTCCCTCTTCTATACGCATAAATTTTTTTATTGCTTCACTTGCATGATATACAATTGGATACGAAAAATTACATTCTTCTACTTTTCGATTTGCATATGCAATTTTTATTGCTTCATCTATTTCTGTAGTCTTATTTTTCAGTTGGGGGGCCATGCTAAGACCTATCACTTCCATTACATCACCACTAATGTCTTGTAATCGTTTATCTGCCGCTGCTTCTATAGTTTCTAATACACTCAAATTGTATATTTGCGTGAATCCAGAATTAAATTCCCTCGAATGTATACCTGAATCAAAGTTAAACGCTCTAATATATTCCGGTGTAGCCTTTGAGTAGTCTATAATTCTTAATGCCTGATAAAGTCGAATATGCTTTTGAATATTATCCTTACTATTCGCCAAAATATAATCTTTTTTTACAGCCTCCATCACCGCCTGTATCGGCTCTCTCGCAGACTCCCCGCTCGGATCCACATAATTCACCGGATTCCCCAGACAGTACCCATACCGGTTCAGCGTCAGCGGCCGCATGATGTCCCCAAGGTAACTGTCCTCCGTCAGAAACGCAGCCGTTGCCACGTTGTAATACCTGGCCCTCAGATACTGGCTGCGGATATTCGGATTATAGCTTTCCCCGTTATAGGCATAAACATTCTCATACTCCGGCGCTCCGTAAATTATCTCCCCGGATGCACTGTACCGGTAAGTTGCCGTTACCTGCCCTTTGGTATCCGTAATTCCGGCCACACTTCCCCTGGGATCATACAGGTAGTAGCCTGTCCTGTCCTCCTGGTTCCACATCTCACTGCTGATCCGGCCTGCGCCGTAGGTGTAGACCGTGTCCGTCCTGCCGTTAATGTTCTGCTCCGCCAGCACCTGTGTGTATTCCCGGTTCACATCATTGACATACTCAATGAGTTCATACTTACTGGTCAGGGTGGAACCAATCAGCGCCATCAGTTCCCGTTCCGCACTGCTGACTTCCCCGTCCGCACGCAGCTGAATACCCGTGCCGTCATAGTCACAGTTCTGGTAACTGCCGTAGTACGCGGTAAAGTCTTCATCCTTGTCCGGGTTGTAGTTTAACTGGTACACACGGTTGCCGTCCCCGTCGTAGGCTGCCGCCATCAGCAGGGTGTTTCCCTCATATACGGCATGCAGACGGTTCTCCGCCGTATACTGGTAGGTCCTGCGGCTGTTGTCCGTATTGCTGTATTCGCTGACCAGATTCCCATCCTCATCATAGGTATAGCATACCCGGGTGGTCTTCCTGCCGTCGCACAGAAGGGCCTCCGTCAGCTGGTTGCTTTCATTATAAACGTATCGGCTGCTCTCCACCACGTTTCCGCCGGGATCCTTTTTCTCCTCCCGGATGCGGTTGCCCATCAGGTCATAGCCGTATCTCCAGGATGTGGTGCCGCACCCCTCCTCGGTCTCGGCGGCAAAGAGAAGCTTGCCTGCGTCATCGTAGGTGTAGGTTTTATCCGCCACGTACAGGCGGTATGTGTGGGCACAGTCCCTGCCATGTATACAGTCGCAGTTTGTCTCCTCCGGTTCATAAGGAATATAGGGCTGTCTGCCGTAAGGATCCGTCTCACGGGCCTCTTCGGTGTGCTCCGCCACTATAAATCCCCGGCTGTCATAGGTATAAGAAGTCACTTCTCCCTGTAGCCGATGACCTGGATCAGATTTCCGTTTAAGTCATACGCATACTGCACCGAGCCGCCGTCTGGATAGGTGAGGACGGCAAGGTCATCCGCCTCATTACAGATTTTCTCGCCAATCCTGTTCTTTTCAAGCATATGGCGGAACTTCAACAGAGTGGTTGCATCAGGTACCTGCTGTTCATTAAAATCTATGTACATAAACGAACGCATTGCATAGCTGTCGCAGATGGAATCTTCGATTCTTTCATCTGCCAGATTGAACCAAATCTGCATAAGATACACGCGGAGTATAGTTTCAATACCAATAGGCTTGCGCCCTCGTTTATTGTTAAAATAGTATGGACGGATCATATTCTACCCAGTACGATCAGAGAATCATTTTATCCATGGCATCAAGGAACTCCTCACGTTCGGTTTTCATTTTTTCGATTGAAGTATTCCATGTCAGCAAGTGTTATTTGATTCATAAGTATCCCACCTTTCAATTGATACCGGTAGTTTACTACATTTCACGAGAAAATGCTTGAATTAATCAGTGTCTCCTTAGATACGCAATAATCTCTTTAAAATCAAATCCAAATCTCTTCTGATAATCGCTCAAAAAATCCTGTAAGGCAAATATAATATCCTCGTCCTTTATTTCTCCGTCTTCTGCATACTTTACGATAACGTCATACCAATCATTATAAGTTGCTGGATCCGCAGGTTTTCTATCTGAAAACATATATGGATCCATATCGCCTAAAAGAGAACCTAATGATTCACTTTTATTAATATTTAAATAATAGTCACTAAGTATCTCAAACATCATTAAATAAGCATCTTGTATTAACATAATCTTCTCTTCTATTTCTTATTGCTATACAGTCCTGTTTGTGGATCCCATTCACGAGGAATATCATTTACCCCTGCATTGTTTATTATACCATTTCGCGCTCTAACCCAAGTTTGTGTACCATCCTCAGAAATTTTTGCATACCAATCATTCCCCCATCCATCTTTACCAATATAATTATCTGGATCATTAGCAACATCTAGAATTTTTTTTCTATTTTCTGGTGTATCCAAAATATGTCCTTCCTTATCTCTAAAAATATGTTTTATTTGAGCCTCATCCTCTGGAAATGTAACCTCCCCTCTCATTTCACCATTTAAATTCTCACGTAGCTTATCAAAATCATCCATCGCGTGATAAGCACCATATCCCGCAGCTATTCCGGTAACTGTAATTTCCGCAACCCCAGCCAAAACAACTGGAATATCAGCTACTGCTACCGCCGAAAGAGTTCCACCACTTGATCCCCCTATTACTACACTGCCCACTACTCCTGATGCAACCGCTTTCAATCCATTCCACATACCAACTATCCCGACAGTCATTATTTCCAAATTGGAACTGCATCTGCCAAGATAATAAGCTGACTTGTTTTCAGCTTTTTCTTTTATCATATTTATATATTCTTCACTAACTTCATTATATAAACTAATAGTACTGCTCAAACTTTCATGTTTTCCGCTAACCCTATGACCAATATTTACTATTGCAGGTACAATAAAACTATAAGCATCAAAACATGCCTGTGCATAGCCTGATAGCTTACCGTATGCATAAGAACTTGTTACAGTTTTAACTCTCTGGCTTAACTCCTGCACCTGATGCAAGCCTTTTTCACTAACTGTCTTTGTTTTTTGCGCTACAGTAACTACCATCTCTATTTTATCATTTGAAAGATGAAGTACTTTTCTTGCCGCATATTCGCCAGTTGGTAAATATGGAACTGTAGTGATGTGCCCGCTCGGATCCACATAATTCACCGGATTCCCCAGACAGTACCCATACCGGTTCAGCGTCAGCGGCCGCATGATCTCCCCAAGGTAACTGTCCTCCGTCAGAAACGCAGCCGTTGCCACGTTGTAATACCTGGCCCTCAGATACTGGCTGCGGATATTCGGATTATAGCTTTCCCCGTTATAGGCATAAACATT
>JAAVAG010000007.1 GCA_014804185.1 Lachnospiraceae bacterium | reverse complement strand
ATATCTCCGCATTTTTTTTTTTTTTTAAGATTAAAACTCTGTGCAATTGCGGTTCCGACAGGTATTGCGGTTGCATACTGGTTCAGGATGGTATCCGTTTTCTTTGCCTTATAGCCGATCCGCTTCATGAACCACTTTGCAATCCCCGGCAAAAAGTCCAATATAGACTCCGGAAAAGATGCACCCAGCGCATGGATCGCTCCGTTTTTGTCTTTTGCATATTCGCGGCTGATACGAAGTCCTGCCGGCCCGTCCGCCATAACCATGGAGGGAATGCCAACCTCTTTTGCCTCCATAAACGTCTGTCCCGCGGCTCCGGCAACACTGAAGCCCGCGTTTCCGATAATACTGGCCACGCCGCCCTTGGGATCAAAGGCTCCAAGATTCATCTTAATCAACTGCTCGTCAGAAAGTTTTTTCACATCCCCGTCGATTTCACAGTCCAAATCAAAATCCACACAGACGGCGGCAACCGCATCTTTCCTCAGCGTCAGCACTGTCGTCTCCGCCAGTTCCTTTGCTGAAAGCACACTGCTTTTCTTGTCTCCCTCCGCCGGTTTGTAGTCGGTAAAGTCCGGCCTGCCCATCACATTCCTGGTTTTGATGCAGACAATTTTTTCTTCCGCCCGAACCACGCCATAAACCTTTGTGTCAGTGCTGCTGTTTCCCACCCGAAAGACATAATCGCCCGCTTCTAAAATATAGCTGGCCGATGCTTCCTCATAGGAAGCAATATCAGACATTTCAAAACGAACCGAAAGCTTCTGCTCCTCACCGGGGGCAAGCAGCTTCGTCTTTGCAAACCCCGCCAGCGCCTGATAGGGCTGGTCAAGTTTTCCTTCCGGAGACGACACATATACCTGCAGCACTTCCTTACCGACAGCATTTCCCACATTCTTAATCCTTGCGGTCACTGTGACCGTTTGTCCGTTCAGTCGGATGCTGTCCTTTTCCAGACAGAAGTCGGTGTAGGAAAGTCCATACCCAAAGGGATACAGAGGCGATTTCCCAACGCTGTCAAAATAGCGGTATCCCACATAAATACCTTCCTTATATCTGGTCTCGTTCCTGTCACCAAATTCCCCCATGGACGGATAGTCTTTCCATGCGCTCCAGGTGGTGGTAAGCTTCCCAGACGGAACACTTTTTCCAAGAAGAATGTCCGCCAGGATGTTCCCGGTCTCCACACCCAGCTGGGACAGGATCAATATGTTTTTCACATCTTTCACCGCGGTCAGATCCACAACGCCGCCCGCGTTGATTACCAGCATAAAATTCTTATATTTCGCATTACATGCCAGAATATCCCTCTTTTCCGTCTCCGAAAGCAGAATCTCCCCCGCAACAGGTTCCCGGTCGCTCCCCTCTCCGGAAATACGGGAGAGCACATAGATGGCAGTGTCCCCCGCCCCGTCTATGGGCAGCTGATACTCCGGCTCCGCCATGGAACGCCCCATGCAGAGGATCACCGCCTGGGTATGCTTTTGTTTGGCTTCCACCTTAATGTCCTTGATAAACTGCTGTTTTGCATCCGCGCGCACTTTATCATATCCGTCCAGCCAGCTGCCTGAGGTAATGGTAAAACCCGCATTTTTAAGCCCTTCCTCAACTGTCACATAGAATCTGGAGTTAACTTCGCCGGATCCTGTGCCGCCCTTGATCGTATATCTCGCTCCGCTTCCGTAGAGAGCGATCTGCCCACTCTTTTTTAGCGGGAAATTCCCATCTTTTTTCAAAAGCACCGTGCACTCCGCGCCATTTTCGCGAAGATACGCATTGTGTTTGATTTCATACTCATTTAATTTCATTGTAATCCTCCCTGCCCGTTCTTTCTATTTTGGCAAAACAGGCGGACAGCTCCGCCACCCGCCTGCTTTGTAAAAACAGATACTTTTTTACTTACGTTTCTTCTTTGCTTCTTTCGCGGCCCTCTTCGCCTCTTCTTTTGCTTTCTTTTCCGCGAGCTGCTTCTGATATTTTGCTTCTTCCTCTTCGAAGCTTAATCCTTTCTTTGCACATTTTTCCTTTAATTCTTTGATACGGTTTTCTTCCGCTTTCTTCTCCTGCTCGGCAATTTCCATGGCTGCCTTTTCCTCCGCCGTAAGGTACACCTCTCCGCGGGCTTCCGCCTCCGCTTTATGGCGGGCGGCAATATCCTTTGTAATCTGCGGAATCTTATCCTCCAGATCATACAGGCTGAAAATCAGGGCGATAATCAGATATCCAATCATGGGAACGCCTACATACATCCAGGTCATAAAACTCTGCGCGCCTGCCGGTTGATCGATAACGGTCTCTGCCACAGCCCCGATAGACGCCGGGGAGATATATCCAAAGAGATCCAGACCGCCCAGAATAACAGATTGTCCGATACCGGCGGCAATGGTTACGATGATCGTATTGACAGATGCGGTAAATCCGTCCACCCGGTATCCTTTCTCCCACTCAATGTGATCCATGGCCTCCGCCAGAAACGCCGCCATTGCATAGGTGGGAAGACAGCCGATGGATTTGATCATCAGACCCGCAAGCACGATCCCCATACTGGTGGGTTTCAGCAGTACCATGAGACATCCGACTGCCGCAATCACAAAGCCGATCTGCGTCACCCAGCGTTTGCCGAATTTATGTACCAGAGGCCATAGGATAAAAATACCGAATCCCAGAGGCGCCTGTCCGATGGCATTGACAAGAATCTGGTTTCCCGCACCGGATGCAACGGAATTGCCCAGTACCCAGTTGCAGAAATAAAGCATAATGTTGGTATTTAAAAATTGTGTGATCTGGAAGATCGCCCAGAACGCCATAACCATCCACCAGAATTTATTGGAAAGACATGCGCGAATCTGCGCCAGCATAGGCGCGATTTCCATGGTATTCTCGCCGGATTCGCTGATACTTTCCTCCGTGACACGCTCCTTTGTAAAGTAATATTCAATCAAAACGGCCGGGATCGCAAAGATGGAAATAAGGCTCATGAAAAGCGCCCATTTTCCCTGCGCCTCGTTGCCAACCCCCATGTTCGCAACAATAACCGGCATAATGACTGTGACAAGCAGACCGGGAATCATGGATGTTCCCATGGATGTCAGCATTGCCAGGGAATCTCTCTGCTTCGTGTTGCGCGTTGACAGGGGAACCATCAGGGTGTGACTCATGTTATAAATCGTATAGGCAAATGCAAAAAAGAGATTGTAGCTTACTATAATCCATACAATCTGCACTTTGTAACCGGCCCTGGGTACATTGTACAATAAAATTCCGGAAACTGTAATAAAAAAACCGGATGCCAGCAGCCATGGCCTTGCCTTTCCCTGTTTCGTCCTGGTCTTATCAATGATACGCCCCATGATGACATTGGTAACCGCGTCAAAAATCTTGGAAAAAAGCGGCATCATAGTAAGCAGAACACCCGAAATCCCCAATACGTCTGTGTAAAATTGTGTAATATAAGTTCCGGCGATTCCATAGTATGCCATCATCATGAACATCGGCCCTACGAAATACCCCCAAATCTTTTCCTTTCCTTCCGTGTTTGCGGATTTAACCCGGGAATCCAAAAAACTCTGCGTCCAAAACCCGCCCTGTCTCTTTTCTTTTGCCATAACCANCCCTCCATAAAATATTTGTCATTCCGCATAAAAGATTAACCTCTATGCCTCTATCATACATTAGCAGGTTTTTTCGGCGTTATTAAACATTTTGGATTTTTGTTAATTTTATTCAGTTTTTTCTTTGAAATCTATGACCCGGTGCCTTTCTCTGTATTTTGCCGGGGTCATATGATAGTAGGCCTTGAAACAGACGCCAAAATAACTCTGGGAGGAAAAATGCAGATACTCGGCAATATCTCCGATCCCGGTATCCGAGTAGATCAGCATATTGGCCGCGGCCACCAGCCTCTGGCGCTTCGTATATTCCTGTATGGTCATGCCCGTTTCCCGGGAAAATTTATCGGACAGGTAGCTTGCATTTTTCCCCACGCTCCGTGCAAGATCAGATAAGGTAAATTTCTTTGTGCGGTTCCTGGCGATGTAATCCTTGCATTTTTCCACATCAGAATTCAGGCGGTTCTCATGGATCCTGCGCACCCGCTCCGAAAAATCCAGCATCATATTGGGATAAATGCCCAGCATCTCCATAATGGTGCTGCACTTCGCAACCTGCTGATAATACAGATCCGCTACATTGTAAGCGTCATTGGAATTGACTCCCCCGCGGATAGCGGCCCGGCAGGCCAGGGCAACGGCAGTGATGACCATATACTCAATCTGCTTATAGCTGTCCTTATCCGCCAGATTTCCAACCCCTTTGAGTTTGTGCAGATTCTCTTCGTTTAAAAACATATGGCTCGGGTCAACGGCGCCGTTTTCCACAGACGCCAGCCATTTCCGCTCATACTCATAGGACATTCGAAATTCTTCTTCCGTCTGTCTGTTGATCTCGTAGGTGAGCACATCCATTTTATCGACGCGTCCGCCAAGTCCATTATCCTCCAGAATCTCATCCTCCGTAACCCGCTTTCCGGTGAACAGATAGAAAGAAAACACCATGCAGTTCAGCACTGTCTTTAACTCCATGACGGGCATCCTGTACTCTTTAAGGTTGATTCCGTGCCGCCTGCGGAACTGATGAATTTCTTCAAATGAAATTGTGTCAAATGTGAGCGGCCCCGCCAGAAACAACAATTCCTGACCAAATGAATGTGCAAAGTAATATACTTGTTTCCCATCGCGCAAAAGCACCGGCAGAGCGTGATCTTCGCATACCTCCCGCACGCCCTGAGCCGCATCCTCATCTTTCCCCAGCACACGGCACGCAATTCCCCACGTCGTGCAGATTCTGTCAACAATAAATTGCGTTTCCTGTTTTGATTTCATCGATGCTTTGCCCCCTTTTTCGCAGCCGCCAGCAGCAGCGCAATCACCGGATATGCAATCGCCTGGACTCCGATCACGCAAAAGATAATGAAATTCTGCACCGCGTCATTCTGCATAGGAATCATGGTTTCCGTGGGGGCCTGATAGCCCAGCCGCGAAATCCCAAAGTTAAAAATACAGAGCGCTATACCGCCCATCAAGGTTGTAATACAGTTCATCACAGAGGAAGAGAAACCGTCACAGCGCTTCCCACTGACCTGTTCCACCTCGTCCAGCGCATCTCCCAGCATACTGGAAATCATAAAGGTCGAGGGAATCAGTCCGATTGTGCGCACCACCTGTCCCGCCAGTACAAGCGCCAGATTTCCGGGACTGAGCAGACAGATCAGAACACCCGCAAATGCCAGCACAAACCCTCCTGCCATCGCCCGCCCCCGGCCAAGCTTATTGCAGACCGGACGGCACAGGACAATTCCGATCCCCAGCGGCGCCTGTCCCAGCGCGTAAAAAAGAGCCTGCGTATATCCATCATTATAACTCCCCAGCACCCAATTGCAATAATAGAATGTTCCAGCGCCAAACATTGCGTTCACCGTCTGAATCAGAACCAGATAGACCATCAGAATGACCCACTGGCGGCTCTTCACGCAGCAGCTAAGTTGTTCTTTCAGGGAAAGCTTCTCACTTTCCGCTTCTTCCTGTAACCGGCTGCGTTCCGTCACCCTTTCCCTGGTAAAGAAATACTCCAACAGGATCATAGGCAATGCCGCAATCGCCACTCCCAGCATGACGCCCACCCAAAGCCTGCGGCTGACCCCGATCAAAGGCACCACAATACAGGGAAACAGAATCGCAATCAAGGAACCGGCAACCATATTCGGCGTATTTGTAATCAGGGACAGTCTGCTCCTCTCGTCCTCCCGATAAGTGGAAAGCGGTACCATCAGCGTGTGCGCCGTGCTGTACATGGTATACGCCACGGCATAAAATATAGTGTAGCTGACAAAAATCCATATGGCGGTCAGGTTCTCATTTCCTTTCGGCACAACAAAAAGCAGAATCATGCAGCCCGTCAGAAGGGGCGCCGAGAACAGTATCCAGGGCCTTGCCTTTCCCTGCCTGGATCTCGTCCTGTCCACGACAACTCCCATATAAACGAATGTCAGGACGTCCAGCACCTTTGCCACGACGGGAAACACCCCTATGAACAAACCTCCCCAGATGCCGCTGATGTCCAGTACATCCGTGTAATACACATTCAGATAGTTTGACAGGATGGAATTCATCAGAATCACACTGATCGGCCCTAAAAAAAATCCCAGCCACTTTTCCTTTTTCTCCACTTTCTCAGATTTGATCCGGCTGTCAAATATTTT
>JAAVAG010000006.1 GCA_014804185.1 Lachnospiraceae bacterium | reverse complement strand
ATGGGTATCGGCATCGACCGTCTCGTGATGGTCATGACCGGCCAGACCACTATTCAGGAGGTTCTTTTCTTCCCGACCATGCGTCCCGAGAAGGTCGAGCACCGCGACCGCGAGGAAGCATACGTTGCTGTCGGCGTTCCCGCCGAATGGGTCCCGGCCGTTCAGAAAGCCGGTTTGCTTACTGTCTCGGCATTGGCCGACGCCGCTCCCGGCAAACTTGTTCAGGAGCTGATTGGTCTCAACAAGAAGTACAAACTCGGGCTGAAGAATCCGTCGATGGACGAAGCCACCGCTTGGGTCGAAGCAGCCAAGGCGGTGTCTGCAACCGAAGAGTCTCAGGACCAAACCGAAGCATAACCCCGAGTTTTGAATCATAACAACTGTAGTAATGGATAGTAGTGATTTCCCGGGAAGAATCGGGGTTATGGGCGGCGGCAGCTGGGCGACAGCTCTTGCCAAACTGTTGCTCGATTCCAACCGCCGAATCTCATGGTACATGAGACGCGATGACCGCATCGAGGAGTTCATCCGTCTTGGCCACAATCCGGCATATCTGACCGATGTCAATTTTGACATTGACCGCATCGATTTTTCTAGCGACATCAATGAGGTGTGTGAAAAATGTGACACGCTTCTGCTGGCTATGCCTTCGCCCTATTTCAAGGACCACACGGCCAAAATCAGTGTCGATGTCTCGGGCAAGTCTTTTGTCTCGGCCATCAAGGGAATAGTGCCCGACGACAACGTACTGATCACCGACTATATGCGAGACACGTTTGGTGTCGACCCGGCAAAGTTGCTTGTCGTTTCGGGTCCTTGTCATGCCGAGGAAGTCGCGCTGTCGCGTCCGAGCTATCTGACAATCGGGTGTATAGAGACGACCCATGCCGAGGCGTTCGCTTCGTGCCTGAAGGGACGGAATACCCACACGATTATCAGCAATGATGTTGACGGAATCGAATTTGCGGCAGTTCTGAAAAATGTCTATGCCATCGCGGCCGGCATCATTCACGGCCTGAAGATGGGCGACAATTTTGTCGCGATGCTTGTCTCGAACGCCATCCGCGAAATGGCCCGGTTCATTGACCAGGTGCGCCCGTGTTCGCGTCACATCTGTGACTCGGTCTATCTTGGCGACTTGCTTGTCACCGCTTATTCCCGTTTTTCGCGCAACCACAATTTCGGAGCATTGATTGGCCGGGGCTACTCGGTCGGGGCGGCAAAGATGGAGATGGAACAGATTGCCGAGGGCTACTACGCGGCCAAGTGCATCTATGACATCAACAAGACCGCTCAGGTCGAAATGCCGATTGTAGACGGCGTATATGATATTATATATCGCCGTCTGAACCCGGCAAAGGTCATGCGTCGAATCGGCGAAACATTCAGCTGATTTCTGATGTTATTATACATGGAATACTAACGAATATAAAATTACATAGCTTTTATCATGACCAAAGAAATTCAGGTAAATCTCAACCATATCGCTCCGGTTGTCAGTGAGACAGCCGTCACCGCGCTCATGCCCGAAGTCGCTGACGCGCTTTCAAAAATCCATAATGCCACGGGCGCCGGCAACGATTTTCTCGGCTGGGTTGATCTGCCGACACGCACTCCCGCCTCGCTCGTTGACGAAATCAACGCGACGGCTGCCGATTTGAGCAATCAGTGTGATGTCGTAGTCGCCATCGGCATCGGTGGCAGCTATCTCGGCGCGAAAGCTGTGATCGAAGCTTTGGGCGATTCGTTCGCCGAAGCCAAGCCGGGCGCTCCGCGCGTTGTCTTTGCCGGTCAGAACATCGGCGAAGATTATCTTTTTGAGCTTCAGGAATATCTCCGCGGAAAACGATTTGGAATCATCGTCATCTCCGAATCGGGCACCACTACAGAACCGGCCATTGCCTTCCGTCTGCTCAAAGCCCAGCTCGAAGAGCAAGTAGGAAAGGAACGCGCAAAAGACCTCATCGTGGCCATCACCGACGCACACCGCGGTGCCCTCCGCCAGCTTGCTACCGAAGAAGGCTATCGCACATTTGTCATCGAAGACTCTGTCGGAGGCCGCTTCTCGGTTCTTTCGCCCGTCGGCTTGCTCCCCATCGCTGTCGCCGGTTTCGATATCAAAGCTCTCCTTGCCGGAGCCGCACAGATGCAACGCGCCACTATCAACGCCAACGCCACCAACCAGGCCGCGCTCTATGCCGCCGCCCGCAACGCGCTCTACCGCGCCGGTAAAAAAATTGAAATTCTCGTCAATTATAACCCCAAGCTTCATTACTTCGGCGAATGGTGGAAACAGCTCTATGGCGAAAGCGAGGGCAAAGACCATCGCGGAATTTTCCCCGCCGCTGTCGACAACTCGACCGATCTTCACTCGATGGGTCAGTGGATTCAGGACGGAGAAAGGACCATCTTCGAAACCGTTCTTACCGTTGGTAAAGTTCACCACTCTGTCACCATTCCTACTGACGAAGCCAATCTTGACGGCCTGAATTACATCGCCGGCAAACACGTCGACGAGGTCAACAAAATGGCCGAACTCGGCACCCGTCTTGCCCACGTCGATGGTGGTGTTCCCAACATCGTCATCACCGTGCCCGAACTCAACGAGAATTACCTTGGCCAGCTCATCTATTTCTTTGAAAAGGCTTGTGGTATCAGCGGCTACATGCTCGGTGTCAATCCGTTCAACCAGCCCGGTGTCGAAGCCTACAAGAAAAACATGTTTGCTCTCCTCGAAAAACCCGGCTACGAAGCCGAGACCGAGGCTATCAAAAAGCGACTCTGATCAAAGTGAGTAACAACGGACTACAAATAAGCCCCGCGGGACCCGTCGGAATCTTCGATTCGGGTTTCGGGGGGCTGACTGTTTTAAAAGAAATCAGGCATCGGTTGCCCGATCTCGACTACCTATATCTCGGTGACAACGCCCGTGCGCCCTACGGCACCCGCTCGTTCGATCTGGTCTATCGGTTCACTCTCGAAGGTGTCAACTACCTTTTTGACCGCGGCTGTCCGCTCGTAATCCTTGCCTGCAACACCGCGTCAGCCAAGGCACTCAGAACAATTCAGCAGAACGACCTGCCGCGCTCGGCCGACCCCACGCGCCGCGTGCTCGGTGTCATTCGCCCGACCGCCGAGTTCGTCGGGCAGGCATCGAAAACAGGCCATGTCGGAATCTTCGCCACCCCCGGCACGATTGCCTCACAGTCATACGACATCGAAATCAGCAACCTACATCCCGGTTTCATTACCCGGGGAAAAGCCTGCCCGATGTGGGTGCCTCTCATCGAGAACGGCGAAGCCTCGGGCCCCGGCGCTGACTATTTTGTCAACCGCGATGTCAACGCGCTCATTGACTCTGACCCGCTGATCGACACCGTTATCCTCGGCTGTACCCATTATCCGATTCTCGCCGAGAAAATTCGACGTGCCCTACCCGACCACATCACCATGCTGAGTCAGGGCGCTATAGTGGCCGCCTCGCTCGCCGACTATCTCCGCCGTCACCCCGAGATGGACTGCCGGCTTTCGCGCGGAGGCACGGCCAGATTCTTTACGACCGAAGACCCGACCCGCTTCGACACCCTCGCCACCATCTTCACCGGCCACCCCGTCACGGCCGAGCGCGCCGTCCTCTGAAGCCGTTGGCCGGTTATTCCTCGGTCAGAAACAGTTTCCATTATAACAAAAACTTTTTCATCAAACACCAAAAGTTTCCATTATAATTGAAACTAATTTTCACCTGCCACATCGTTAGGGACGAGTGTATGACACCCAAATTGCATTAATCAAAGCATTTCCATAGGTAAGTGGTCAAAAAAGTCAGCATATCTTCATTTTTATCAATTATAAATTTTGATATCAAATTTTATTCATTAACTTTGCAAAAAAGCTAATCAACTTGTTTAACCCCAAAATTTAATCTTCATGTTAGCACTAATTTCTCTTTCGGCGAACACTTCGTTTCTCGGCATCGCCCTCATCTTTCTTTTGCTTGCCTTTGGATTTCTCGGNTGCTTCGTCAACAAATTTCCCGGGCCGCTGTTGTGTTTCATTGCAATCTTCCTGGCTAAAGTAGCATTCAGTGTCCCCATCAGCTGGGGTATAATTGTTCTGATCGCTATTCTGGTAGCGGCAAGCATGTTCTTCCTCAACAAATATCTTCCTATCCTCGGGCAAAAAGTAGCCCCCTTTACCAAGGGCGCACAGGGCACGCTTCTTGGCTCAATTATCGGAGTAATTCTCATCTGTCTCTCGAAATCGACAACCGGTCTCATTATCCTCATGATTATCGGCCTGGTTCTCATTCCCTTCGGGTTGGCCTATCTCATGGAATATTCAGTACAGAAAGATTCTTCTGCAGCTCTATCTTCGGCCATCGGCGCAACTGTAACATATCTTTGTTCTACCTGCGTCAAACTGGTAATCTTCTGTCTGTCAATCTATGCCGTATTTGATTCTTGGTTCTGAATCATCCGCGATAACACCGAATAACCGAGAGCGTTGCCGAACCACATTCACCGCTCTATAAAAATGGACGCACGGCTCGTGCGTCCATTTTTATACCCTGTTCCCCTCTACCGTCCAGCTGTCACCTTCACAAATTGAAGTTGTAGCCGAGACCGACCGAGATGGCTATTCTCTTGAATTTTGAAGTTTCTCCGGGATAAACTTTATCCATTTGGGCAAACTGGGTCAGACCATACTTACACCCGGCTCGGACATTCCAGTGACGTTTGATGTCGACAGAAATTCCGGCACCCCAATCCAATTCAAAACATTTGTAATCGTCTAAGGTCTTGTCGTAAGAAATAGTTACTTTATCGGTACTTTTATCATACTTACCCTTCACCCCAAAGTTAATAAAAATATGTGGACCGGTGTAAATACTGACCATGACATTGGGTAAACGAAATAGCTTTATACCAAATTCCAAGGGAAACCGCATCCCAATCGTTTTTATATTGCCATCAAAATAATAGGGTTTCTCTTCAGTGCCTGCTACGCCATCGAGTTTGACAGTCTCACAACCAATCAAAAGTGCAGGGCTAAAGTAGGTCAGTTTCCCGAATGGAATATAGAACGAGACACCGGCAGCTCCACCGGCACCCCAGTCGGTTATTTCACTGACAGTTCTTGAATTGGTGATGTCACACACTGCTCTGACTCCGAACATTGCACGGTCGGCATTCTGGGCTTCCGCGGCATCATTATTGCCGGCCACCAGAGGCAGCACAAATGACGATGCTATCAAAGTTGCAATCAAGCGGGAAAAACGTTTCATAATGGATGTATTAAAGTAGATAATTGATTATCAGAAGTTATAGCCGAGTCCAAGCGAAAGTTCCGCGCGGCGGAAATCACATTCATGTCCGATTTTGAGGTCATGGGTCGCTCCAAAATGAGACAGTCCGACGGTCCCCTCAAATTTAAGATGCCAGCGACGTTTGAAATCCACGGCAGCTCCGAGGCCCCAGCCAATCTCCATGCCGCTGCTGCTCATTTCTTCTTTTATCTGCTCAACCGACTGGGAACGTTTTCTTTCATAATCGGCATTCAACTTGAAGTTAAAATACAGATGGGGGCCGGTGTAGACGCTGACTATCAAATTTTTTCTATCAATAAATTTCACACCTAAATCCATCGGCAGTCTCAGTGTCGGCATACTCAGATGTCCGTTGAGATGATAGGGCGAATATTTCGTTCCACCAGTTCCTTTGAGTTTGAAGGTATTGTAGCTGAAAAGCAGGCCAGTATTGAAATAGGTCATTCGCCCGAATGGTGCATAATAGGCTATGCCTACCGACACTCCGGGGCCCCATTGAATTAGATCAGATTCGCTGATTGAACGATTGAAATCAAGTTGAGCACGCACTCCGAAGTGAGCTTCGTCTTCATAATAGTCTGTTTCGCTAAGATCCTGAGCATATCCCGACGTAACAAAGAAAAAGGATAGCACAAGGAGAAGAATACGCGAATTTTTCAGTTTTGACATAGGTGTGGTATCGATTGGCTAAAAGATTGACTGTTTTATTTCTGACTCAAAGTTAAGTAAAACTATCAATCTGACCAAATAATCTGCTCCCAAAGAATAACCCTTCAGCGAAATTCGTCTCATCAGGAATAGCCTTTCTGGACTGCCTTTGAATCTCCATACCCCGCATAATCGAGAGGCGATACTATTGTACCCCTACCGCGTTTAGATATACTCGTAATTATTCTATCTTCAAGAGATTGCATTTGAGTTAAAGAGTAATTTTGTCGCAAATATACAATATTTTTGCGACAAAATCAAATTGACCGCGAGGCATTCTTCGCTTCTTCGCTATCGTGTAAATGTAGCACGCTTCCATCACGTTTCCAAATCTTAGACCTCGTTGTCCAATATTTGTTAACGTTGAGGTCGCATATCTCCGAGTGATTTTTGAGATGGAACGAAGGAACGAACGCAGCTGCATAACGCTTTAATCAACTTTCCTCGACTACGGGTCGTATATTAAAGACCAAAGTGCGACAATTGAGCCTCAAAAGGTAAGCTCACTCCTCTCGGGAGGGGCTGCCCGAGCGGCGGGGGCGGCCGAGACCGCCCCCAA
>JAAVAG010000005.1 GCA_014804185.1 Lachnospiraceae bacterium | reverse complement strand
TTTCTCTGGCAAAACAGCAAACTGATATAATGGCAATGGCTGCTCAAGCCCAAACACAACTTCGTCCCATATCCTGGAAACAGTAAATTCACTTTCTTCTCCATCCTGTATCAAATAAATTACATCCGCCATATCAGCATTAGATGTAGCTTCATTAATGATAACAGCCTCATTATCATCAAGAATCAGTTCTTTACCAGTTAATTCAGAATAGCTTTTGTCAGAAATGCATATATACTCCTTATTTGAGTATGCCGTTCCCTCTGTTTTTATATAACCTGTTGCTGCCGGCAGTTCCATTATATCCTCACCTAATATTTCCTTTACAGCATTCTCTGTCCTGCCATTATCCACAATTCCTACAAACCCATATGGGTACTCTGTGCTGTCCACATCATCCGGGGCATCTGATATAAACATTCCCCCTGTAAAATATAAAACAAGGAAATTCAGCACAGCCATAATAAACAGCATTCTACAGTTACTTGAAAATTTACAGTAAAATTCATTTAATGAAAGAAAGTGCCTAAAATAATAGCCTTTAAATGCCTTTATAAGTTTCAATAAAAGGCTGCCCCCAAATGACATTAAAATATAAATGCCGCATAAACATACCGTCATGCTGATAAAACGGCTTAACATATCTTCACTTTTTGTAAGATTTATGGCATAAATAATCAACCAGAAGCCCAAGCCGCCTATAATCCATGTCCTTTCATGCTTTTTCTCCCTTTTTATCCCACGCATCTGCATCTGCGTTAAATCCCACTTACGAAAATAGACAAAAGCGATTACATACTCCAATACAGCCAGGGCAAAACAGGTTTTGACAATTGAACCGACTATCCAGATAATGTTTGAAGGGAGCAGCGGCCCTGACGAATAGCCCATCTTCAATAATATAAAAAGGAGCATGGCTACGGCTATTCCTCCAACCAGGATACCAATAGCTGTTGAAAAGAAACAAATCAGGAAAAATTCCCCTGAGAAAAAGCGGAAAATAATTTTCCTGCCGCTCCCCAGCATAAGCAGTATACTATACATCCTGTTTTTTGACTCTACAAAAAAACGTGTAGCATATAGCAAAAAAAGAACCGACATAACAACAGCCACAGCAAAGAAAAAAAGGCAAAGCGTATTAATTCCCCCTGCTTTTTCGTCCAGGCGGTATTGCTTATTGATTTGGTATATAGATAAAACAATCACCCAAAGAACAATCGAAAAAATAATACTTAAAGAATAGACTTTTGCCTCTTTCAAATTCATATTTTTGTATATTAATTTGAATAACATACTATTCCTCCACTTCCAATAAACAAAAACAACCCGCTATTCACTTGCGCCTTTTAAAATTTTTTCCAATAATGTTACATAGCCTTTAAATTCTGATAATCCCTTTTCCGTAAGCTGATATGTGCTTTGTGGCTTTCTGTTAATAAACTCCTTTTTACAGTTTATAAATTCCCATTCTTCCAGTTTTACAAGCTGGGCCCCAAGATTGCCTGATGTCGCATCCGTAAGATTCTGAAGTTCTTTAAAGTTTTTCTCGCCCGTAACTAAAGCGGATATGATGGCAAGACGGAGCTTATTGGTAAACGCCTCCGGTATTGAAAAAAGATCCACCTTATTGTTCTCCCTTTCTCTTTTTTGGATAAAGTCCCATTAAAATCATGCCGACTGACAAAATAACGGTTGTAAAAACAGTAATGGCATTTATTTTCACATCATTTCCGTGAAAATCTGCTACTCTTACTTCCAAACCAGTCCCCGCAAAAATAAGAAAAAGAAATGCCATTACGAAAGAAACTCTCTGTATCAATTTGTCCTGAATAACAAATCCCATAACAAAACATCCAATCATCACAAAAACGAATTGAAAAAGGGGCTGAATATACTGATCATTACCTGCCTTTTCATAGCTGACCATATGAAAAAATATACGGAATAATTCTCCTCCGACCAGCAGCAGCCCCCAGATATTGATCAGGCTCATGCTCAATTCATTTTTAAACTGTTTCAATTTGTTATGGTAGATGAGGTAAACGACAAAATACCCTATAACCGACACAAAGCTGATCCCTCTAAAAAGGCCCCATATTACCAGACTGACATTTTCCATCCTTTTCATAATTCCAAACATCAATGCGTACAAGAAACAGGTAAGTATCTGAACAGCTCCAATACCAATAAAAAAGTCGGACACTTTAGAAAAGTCATTCTGTGTCTTATCAATCACTTTTTTAATTAAATTAACATCTTCAAGCGCTTCTGCAATTTTTTGACTCATAATATGTCTCTCCTTACTCTATTTTATAGACCACTCTATTATTGTACATATATAACGTTGTTTTGTCAACAATGAAAAAGGAGCCTTTACAGCTCCATCTCCCTGAACGTGCCATCCTTTCCTCCTCAGCCCTGCTCCTTATGCTGTCCATATCGCCATTGCAAGCGTCCCGGCAACCATCAGACAAAGTCCGACACACCCTCTTTTTGTCAGCTTTTCTTTAAAGGCAATATAGGAAAACAATACCGTTATCACAATGCTGAGTTTATCAACCGGTACAACCACACTGACAATGCCATTTTGTATTGCATAATAATAGCACAGCCAGGAAGCCCCTGTCGCCAGCCCTGAAAAAGATATGTAGATCAATTCTCTTTTGTCTATATTTTTTAACTGTTTATGCTTTCCTTTGAAAAAGACAATACACCACGCCATAACAAGCACAACACCCGTTCGGACTGCGGTGCCAAGATTAGATTCCACTCCTGCAATTCCCACCTTGGCAAGAATGGAAGTCAGGGAGGCAAATACAGCAGAAAGGACGGCATAGACAAACCAGCCGCTGCGCTGGTTTGTCTGTACCGCTGATTCTTTTTTTTCAATCATAAGAAAAATTCCAAGGGCAAGAATCGCTGTACCGGCTAACTTTACCGCCAAATGCTCTGTCTCGCCAAATAAGATCATAGCAAGAAGCATCGATAAGATCGTACTGGATTTATCGATTGGCACAACTTTATTCACATCTCCCATGGACAGTGCCTTAAAATAGCATATCCAGGATGCTCCCGTTGAAAGTCCGGACAAAACTAAAAACAGGATGGATTTGAGATCTGATTTCACTGTCCCTGCAGAACCTCCGCGATCCTGGCGGCAAGCCTCTGGTAAGCCTCCTCCTGAAAATGTACCCCGTCTGATTTCTGCAGATTCTCATCCACACAAAGCCGGTAAAGGTCATTGACCCGAATTTCCCGGGCCATGCAGACTCTTTTGGCCTCTTCATTCAGTCTCCTGTAGATTTCGGACGCTTTCTCGTCGGTAACCCAGTATTCTCCGCTTTCTGTATGCAAAGCAAGGGGCGCTCTGTCCCCCATGGAAAAATGTTCGGCCTGAAATTCCTCCAGTTCATCTCCCGACAGATTCCGGCTGAGAGGCGTTGTGGTGGCAAAGATAATTTCGGCTTTGGGGGCAATCCTGCGGATTCCCTCAAATACTCTCGACAGATTCCAGCCATACTGCTCCACACTCTGGCCATGCAGATGAATTCCGTTATTGATATGAACAATGCGGTAGGGATACCGCTCCAGCCCAATCTCCAGCAGGCGCAGGAAATTAGGGTGATGAATGCCCTCGCTTGTATTCAGCCTGTCCACATGCCAGCCGGGCATCAGCTTCTGTACCATATCCCCATATCCGGCGCTGATGGAATCCCCTGCCAATAGAATCCTGTTGTCCGTCTCTTCCTCCGGCAAAGTCACAGAAAGATTGGTCCATTCCGCATCTTCCCGGTCCAGCCGGTCAAACCGGACCGGCGGCCTGGCTCTGTCTATTTCCTCTGTCAGCCTCTCCAGCCATTTACCCAATTCTGCCTGACTGTCGTATTCCATCGGTAATACTCCGTATTTCGTCAAAATATCGCTGATACCGTGCGAAACGGGCTCTCCCTTTTTCCGCATCCAGAACTGCTTTGTCCCCGGACATTTTTCCGTCATATCCCTGATCATGGCAGACAGTTCACTTTCTTCTTCCTTTTCTCCGGACAATCCGTAAATCACCCAGCCGATTTCCATCTGTTCTCTCAGGAGATCATACAGCCTGCCGTTCTGGCTCTCTGTATAATGCATGGTTTTACTGTTTGTCACCACCCCCGGCCAGGGAGATGTTCCCACGTACCCCAGCGGATATTTTCCGCTGAAAATACCCTCTGCCTCTGTTACCAGTTCCAGGTGCTCCGTGTCATGAACAATCAGGGTCAGAGGATATTGGGTTCTGGACTGGTCGTTTATGCGAAAGGCATTGCCCCATGTGGGAAAACTTCTTTCCCTTATTCGAGAAGATAAAGCATCTGCAAGGGTAATCACCAGTTCAAACTCCATACTCTCACCTGCTCCAAGTATGGGCAGCTTTCCGTTTCCCGCCGCCCTGCTGACGCTGTCATAAAAACCGTTTGCGGGCTCCAGCGCACAGTTATAATCTCCCTGAAACCCTCCCGCTGTAATCCATACGCCCAGATAAGGAAGCTTATCCGCATCATACTCCAGCATGCAGCTCATACCCGCGGAAGGATAATAGAATCCGCAGCGTCCCTCCGCAATCCGGGATTCCACATAATATTTCACCGCACAGCGGGATTCCGCCCGGGGCACCTTTGTAAAATCATAGTTTCCATTATTCAGCGGATAGACATCCCCTTCTTTCCCCAAAACAGAGCTGTCCAGCACATTCCGAAACCGCTGCGCCCCTTGGGGCAGCACAATCTCCATATCCTCCTCATAGCGCATCAGACCATGCCAGGTCCAGACAGCAGGCAGTTCCTCTTTCCCCCGGTTTGTGATCCGGTAATGAATGTGCAGGGAATCTGCTTTCAGACACAGCTTCTTTTCATAACAATAGTCAAAAGCCGGACTGCTCCACACCAGTTCCACACAGTTTTTTCCCTGTTCACGGATCCGGCAGAGCCCCTGCCAGATTTCCCCATGATCCGGATAATGCCTTGTATGTCCTCTCCAGGTAAAATCCTCCTCGTCAATATTTGGAAAGGCCTCATCCATCCCATAAGCATATGGGGCAAAGTTCCTCTTCTCTCCTAAAGTCCCTGCCTCCGTACTCCCCGCGCTTTCCCCCGGCTGCGCCGCCGCTTCAAAAGACTTCTCCTTATGAAAAAGGGAAATAATCCTTCCCCCCATATGGGGAAGGATTATCACCCGCAGCTTTTCATTTTCCAGTTTTATCGGGTTTATCCCCGGCTCTGTTTCATATATCATAGACACTCCGCACCCTTATCCCTTTCGGCTCTCCCGACAATATTTTTACCGTCCTCTTATCTCCGTGAAGATCGAAGAAATTGTCAGAAAGGATAAAGTCATCCTTTTCGTTGCTGATCTCCACCGATTTGGCAAAAGTATTTGCAGACACGGTAATCTCGTCCCCCTCCAGGGTGTATTCCAGCCCCGGCTCCAGGAACTCAAAATACTTGGGCATAATAAACATAACGCTGCCTCCGGAAATCCACTGTCCCTCCAGGTAAAGTTCATAACTCACATACTCTGTAAAAGGATCCAGCCCGGGCAGTTCCCGCACCGGAAGAAAGGAGGCCGTAAGTGCGGGCACTTCCAGATACTCTTTCTCCTGCCCCAGGATCCGTCCGTCATTTTTCCGGATCTGCCATCTGATCTCCGCTTTCTGCGTCTGCCTGGTCTCGTTGGACACATTGAACCGCAGGGACTTCCGGAAAGAAGGATCCTCCGCATTGATATTTCTCTCCTGGGTCATCATACTCTCTTCCTCGCAGGAAAGCAACACCGGCGCAAAGAATCTTCTGGCATAATAATGCAGCGCCTTCCAACGCCCATAGTAGTCAATGGAAGCCCAGGAAGCTCCCGGCCAGATATCATTCAGCTGCCAGTACACGGCTCCCATGCAGCGGCCTCTGTATCTGCGGAAATGCTCTGCCGCGCTGCGGATGGCCTCCGCCTGCAGAAGCTGGGANGCGTACAGAGTCGTCTCAAAACTCTCCGGGGACCGGAACTCCTGCTGCAGATAGAACATAATCTTCCCGTTGGCGTTGCAGTTTCTCTGATGCTTCTCCATCACATAAGAAAAGAGATTGCGGTCTTTCGGCAGTGAAAAACTCTCCACTGTCCGTATGCTGGGCATGGACTGAAAGCCGAATTCCGATGCATACCGGAAATAGAATCTGCGGAATTCCGTGATCGGTTTCCCTCCATGCCACACATCCCAGTAATGCACGTCCCCTCTGCTTTCATCGTTGGGATTGTCAAAGCCTCCGCCGGAGGAGGGGCTTGCGGGCCAGTAAAAAGTATCCGGATCATATTTCTTCAGCAGTTTCGGAATGATGTATTCATACATCTTAAAATAATCGCTCATCTGCTTGGGAGAATTTCCCCAGCCGCCTCCGGCCACAAACATCTCCATCTCATTGTTGCCGCACCATAGGGCCAGACAGGCATGACTGCGGATTCTCTTGATATTGTCGATAAATTCCGCCGTAATATTTTCCTCAAAGGCATCCGTCAGTTCATAAACAGCGCATGCGAACATAAAATCCTGCCATACCATCAGTCCCAGTTCGTCACATGCATCCAGAAAATCATCTTCCGGATAATACCCGCCTCCCCAGATGCGGACGATATTAAAGTTTGCCTCCGCACAGTTCTCCAGCAGTTTTCTGGAACGTTCCGGCGTTATCCTGCTGAAAATATTGTCCTGAGGAATATAATCCGCTCCCATGGCAAAGACTGTGATTCCGTTGACTTCATGGGCAAAGCTTTCTCCGTACTCATCCTTCCTGCGGCAGATGCCGATCTGCCGCAGACCAATCCGTTGGGTAACACGGTCAATCTCCTTCCCGTTCTTCTTCAGCACCGCCTCCAGACGATATAAGGGCTGTTCCCCATATCCTCTGGGCCACCAGAGCCTGGGGCTTTCCACCCTGATCTCCCGGAGCGGATTTTTGCAGTTCATCCCCTCACAGACGGTAACGCTGCCGTCAGGCTCATGCAGAATCAGGTCCAGACAATAATCTCCAGCCTGCCCTGTCACACAATCCAGTTCCGCCTCCGGGTGCAAAGTCACAAGTCCCTCTTCATGGCGCTGTCTCACATAGAATCCGGATATTCTTGCGCTTTCGATGTACAGCAGCGACACAGGCCTGTGAATTCCCGCATCCGGAATCCTGGGACCCCAGTCCCAGCCAAACATGGAATGGGCCTTTCTGATATGGGCAAAGCCGTCCATGGCGTCGATACATCCCACCGCGCGGACTTTGCTCTGCTCCTCCTTAATATATTTCAGGGAAGAACGAAACAGAATTTCCAGACAATTCTTCTTTTCCAGAAGCCCGGTCACATCAAACTCATAAATGCGGTGCATATTCTCCGCATTTCCCACCGGCTTTCCGTTCAGCCGGATCTCCGCCAGCGTATCCAGACATTCAAAGCGCAGCAGAAGCCTGTCCGCTCCCTCATTATCCGGGGCTTCGAAATCGCAGCGATAGATAAAGTCATTTTCCATGACTGCAAGAGCTTTTATTTCATTGTCTCTCCAGTAAGGATCCTCCAGCCTGCCGCAGGCGATCAGGTCCCCATACACCGACCCCGGCACCCTGGCGGGAACCCATTCCGGGTCCCCTGCAATCTGCATCTGCCAGTTATTCTCCAATAATACTGTTTTCATACACACTCTTTCCTGCCCGTTCATGGGACATCACTTATTTTTCTCCGCCGTATCACCGGGTGCCTGCCGTTATCTGATACACATTTCCCGCTTCCAGCAGCACTTCGCAGTTCTCCGCTGCGCCCAGGTTCACGCCGTCCACGCAGATATCCCCATGGTCTTTCGCGAAGTGGAACCGCAGTTTCTCCGTCATGCCCGCTTCCACCGTAACTTTCTTCACCCGATATTCCTCATACTCCACGGAAATCCTGTGTCCGCCCTCAATCACCATTCTGCGGCAGGAGGCGCTTTTCCACTCGTCCGGGATGCCGTATGCCACATACACTTCATTTCCGGAACGATGCACAAACATTTCGCTCATGGCTGCCGCCAGAATGAAACCGGCTTCCAGGGTAAAGGTATCTGAAGGCTCTCCGGCATTGGTGTCCGCCACCCGCAGAACGCCGCACTGGTTGGGGTCCCCGTTTGCGCAGAAAGTATTGCGGGACCGGAAGACCTGACAGTAAAGTTCCAGCAACATAGCCGCCATATTTCCCCTTCCGCAGCGGGAAGCAAAAATAGACAGATACGGGAAAGACCAGGAGGCATATTCCGTATATCCCTTGTCGATCACCGCATTCAGGGAGCGGTCTGCACAGTCGCTGTGAATGTCCACGCCGAGCGGGAACACAGGGAAGAGCTGGCAGAAATGCCTGTGGGACTCAAACAGTTCCTCCCCCGGAAACAGAGGATATCCCTTTTCTCCCGTAGTGACGGGCACCAGATTCCGGTCAAACTCTTCAAAATCCCCGCCGTCTTTTCCCAGAATTTCTGCATACTCTTTCAGATGGGCAAGCACATAGTGCAGGGTGGAAATGACAACAGTCGAATCATCCCCGATCAGCATACGTCCGTCTTTAAATACCTCCGGCGAATTACAGAAAGGGATGTGCAGGAAACCGTCCTCCTTCCGATATGCGATTCCCTGGTACAGATGAATCACCCTCTCCAGGAAAGGATATATCGCGGAAGCCAGACGTTTCCCGTCGCCGGAAAACGCATAGTACCAGATGAAATCCGTCGCCACAAACAATTCCGGTCCAAGCAGACAGTTCCAGAAACACCATTCTCCGCCTGCGCCATATCCTCCCGGCGCCATCATCACCGGACAGTGGATGGCATCCTTTATGCCAAAGAGCTTTTCGGCCCGTTCCATAAGCCTGGGCATAATGCCCGCATAGTAATCGATGTAAGCCGATCCCAATTCCGCATGGTTGTTTTTATACACAGGCCAGTAGCAGGCCTCAACATTCATATCATTGTGCAGATCTCCGCACCATGCCGGCATTCTGGAGTCATTGTTCCACACTCCCTGCAGGGTAACGGGAAGAACTTTCTCCCGCTCATTGGAATAAATCTTGTACATTTCCGCGTCATAAGCCTGCTGCAGACGCTCGTTGGGCACCTGAAGATCAGACCTGGACCAGTATGCCTCCCAGGACTCCTTATGTGCTTTCAGGAAACTCTCTTCCTCCGC
Source organism: Lachnospiraceae bacterium (assembly GCA_014804185.1). Classification (GTDB taxonomy): domain Bacteria; phylum Bacillota; class Clostridia; order Lachnospirales; family Lachnospiraceae; genus Acetatifactor. The sequence continues at coordinate 805 of JAAVAG010000005.1, read as the reverse complement.
CTGATACCTGGTAAGCAGCGCCCTGTTCTCTTCTGTCAAACGGTCCGCCGCAGCTGCCGTCTCCTCTGTCTCAAGCAGCGCCTGCAGAGTGACATAGGCGCCCTTTTCGTTTGCGGCAGCGCTGAGCACCGCCACCCCCTTTTCCGAATAGGGCTGCAGCACATGGGTGATTTCTCCCTCCTGCTTTTTCTCATATGCGGGATATCCCCAATCTTTCAAAACAGAGAGATTCCCCCTTGCGGTGTCCCAGCCTGCGGCATGGACAGCCGTCTCACTCCCACTGGTTTCCACTTTCAGCAGATTCACATTGGAATCCATATAAATACGGCAGGCCGCTTTGCTCCCGTCTCTCAGGGTAAAAGTAATCTCCGAAACGGCGGTCCTGTAATCCAGCTCCCCATAAAAATCTGTGATTTCATCCTGCAGCACAAAGGACAGACTTAACCCCGGAAGCCTGGTACGATAGTAATTTACCGTTTTTCTCTCACTGTAAAAATATGTGCCGTTATGAAACAATTCCGGATTTGCCATAAAATCCTGAAATGTCCCTCCCGGCCGGTCCTCTCCGGAATCCCTGGTCTCCCACAGCATCATATGATCTACGGCAAAACAGATTTCATTTCCTTTTACATAAAGCAGCGCGCCCATGCATCCATTTCCCCAGAACATCCCCTCGTTAAAGCGCCTCGGCACCCTGTCCAGAATCAACTTTGTGTTTGTCATAATAATAACCATGCCTTTCCACAACCTGCGAACTTTGGGCCGCAGGCACAAATTCGCGTGTGAAAAATCAGAGATTTTTCAC
>JAAVAG010000004.1 GCA_014804185.1 Lachnospiraceae bacterium | reverse complement strand
ATTTTTTCGCCCATAACCGCCGCCGTCTATCCTATTTCGGAAGAACAATCTTAGGATTCTTCTTATTTTCTTTGTAGAGAACGATCTTTTTTCCGATCACCTGCACTACCTGGGAATGGGTGCGTTCGGACAGCATGGAGGCGATGTCCTCCGGATCCTCCATGCAGTTTTTCAGCACTGTGATCTTGATCAGTTCCCTCGTATTAAAACTCTCCGCAACCGCCTCCGTAATTTCCGGCGTCAGGCTGGATTTTCCGATCTGAAAGATCGGCTCTATATTCATGGCAAGTCCTTTCAGATATGCCCGCTGCTTACTCGTCATCCGTAAATTCCTCCCTATTTATAATAATCAAAGGATAATCCATACATGCGCACGGTATCCCCCTCCTCAATGCCAAGCCTCTCCAACTCTTCCAGAATACCGTTTTCTTTCAGAAAATTCTGGAAAAACCGGAATCCTTTTTCACTGTCGATATTTGTGTACCCCAGCATTTTTTCTATGCGCGGACCCTCCACCACATATTCATCCCTTTTTGCGTCATAAACCACCGTGTAGGGCTCATCCGCAGCCTCCGCCGTTTCGGGAAAATATTCCTGCGCAAAGACCACCGGGGTATCATCGATCTGTTCCAGCATACCGCTCACCTTATAGAGAAGTTCCCGCACGCCCTGTCCGCTGACGGCGGATATGGGATAAACTTCCGCTCCCTCGGGTTCGAATGCCGACCTGAGGCGCTCGATAATATCGCTCTCCTCTCCGTAAACCAGATCCATCTTATTGGCGGCAATGACCTGGGGCCGCCCGGCAATCTCCGCATTGTATGCCTCCAGTTCCCTGTTGATCGCCCGGATATCCTCCACCGGATCCCGGCCTTCCGATCCAGCGGCATCCACAATATGAATGATCACTTTCGTGCGTTCGATGTGGCGCAGAAACTCATGCCCCAGCCCCACGCCCTCTGACGCGCCCTCTATCAGTCCGGGAATGTCCGCAATCACAAACCCACGGGCATCCTCCAGATCCACCACGCCCAGATTGGGATTCAGGGTGGTAAAATGGTAATTGGCAATCTTTGGCCTGGCATTGGTCACCCGCGCCAGTAAAGTAGATTTTCCTACATTCGGGAATCCCACCAGCCCCACATCGGCAATGACCTTCAGTTCCAGCAGAAGCTTCAGTTCTTTCGCGGGCTGTCCGGGCTGGGCATATTTGGGCGCCTGCATCATACTGGTGGCATAATGCTGGTTGCCGCTGCCTCCTCTGCCGCCTTTCAGCAGAACGACCCGCCTGTTGTCTCCAGACATATCCGTAATGACCTTGCCGCTGTCCGCCTCCTTGATGACCGTCCCTGCAGGAACCTTGATCTCGATATCTTCTCCGTCCCTGCCTCTGCAGTTTCTCTTGCCGCCTTCCCCGCCATCCTGCGCATGATACTTACGGATATACCTGAAATCGGTCAGCGTATTCAAACCCTCGTCCACAACAAAGATCACATCTCCGCCTCTGCCGCCGTCTCCGCCGTCCGGGCCGCCGCTGGGGACATATTTTTCACGGCGGAACGAGACATGACCGTCTCCCCCTTTGCCGCTTCTGACATAAATAATCGCTCTGTCTGCAAACATCGCCTTACTCCTTTAAAAAAACAACGGATGTCACGCTTCGCGCGGCATCCTTTTGTTTAAGCAGGCTTCAAACAACCGTTTGAAGCCCGTGATGATTCGTATTATTTCTCTACAGGATATACGGAAGCTCTCTTTTTGTCTCTTCCCTGTCTCTCAAATCTTAACACACCGTCAACCAGTGCATACAGAGTGTCGTCTCCGCCCCTGCCCACATTGATGCCGGGATGAATCTTTGTCCCACGCTGTCTGTATAAGATATTTCCTGCTTTTACGAACTGTCCGTCGGCTCTTTTTGCGCCCAATCTCTTGGCTTCGGAGTCCCTGCCGTTCTTGGTGGAACCGACGCCCTTTTTATGGGCAAAAAATTGAAGGTTCATATTTAACATGGTTTACACCTCCTCGAAGTTTACTTGCAAATACTTTCTGCCATACGTCCTGCTCAGGTTCTCAAGCCCATAGACCATGGCGTCCAGCAGAAAAACGGATCTCTCCTGAAGGGAATCCGGAAAATCACATTTGATAAAACCTGTTTCCTCATTAGACACGGTCGTAAATTTCTCCCCGGCCAGTTCCTCAAGCGCATTTACCGTATTGATCACCAGCACGGAAATGGAGGAACACAAAATATCAGGTCCTTTTCTGGCATATTCCGCATGTCCCATACACGTAAATCCCCGGTACATTCCTGCACGGTCTTTACGGATTACAACTGTTGTCATAACACTTTTTCAAGCAATGCGTCAGGCATTGATCTTGTCGATCTTAACCTGCGTGTATGCCTGTCTATGACCTCTTTTTTTGTGGTAGCCGGTTTTTCTCTTGTATTTGTATACAATAACCTTCTTACCTCTTCCCTGCTCTAAAACCGTTGCGGTAACGGTAGCATTTGCCACGTCCTCGCCGACTCTCAGAGACTGGTCGCTCACTGCGATCACCTGGTCGAATGTAACAGTATTTCCCGCTTCCACATCCAGCTTTTCAACTTTGAGGACATCACCCTCGGAAACCTTGTACTGTTTTCCACCTGTTGCAATAATTGCGTACATAAGGCACCTCCTATTCATGAACCTGCGTTCATTTACTCGCTAACTTCGGCGGCATTCGCTGCATCCGGACACACTTTTACCTCGTTATGCGGCACACGATGTCATGATAGCATGTGCACTTTTGATTGTCAAGTATTTTTTCTGCATAAAAACAGTTGACAGATATCTCGTTTCTGATATAATAGACTCATCTAAACACACATGTGAAAATCTATCTGTCTGCATATCAGATCATGCAATGATCAGATTATTCAATGGCATTTCGCCGCTGTTTTCACATTCAAAATCAAATACCGGCAGGCCATTGACTATAACGCGCGCGGTTGCCGCGGCTGCACATCATTGATCCCCAGGCGGATTCCTGCGGTGCGCAATGTCCTGCCCAGTCAGGAGGAGACAAGATGACTCACAGTTATTACAACAAACCCTTTGAGGAACTTGACGTTCTGGACAACTTCCTCATGAACGCAGTCGCAGCAAACAGTGAGGTCGGCGAGGCTTTCTGCCGGAAAGTGCTTTCCGTCCTGCTTCAGCGCAGGATCGGAAAGATCAAAATTGTGGCGCAGTATACGCTGCCCGCCCACTCCCCCGGATACCGCGGGATACGCATGGACGTCAAAGTGGAGGAACCGGCGGACACTAAGGAGGCGCTGCCCGCTAATGTCTATGATCTGGAACCGCATCTGCGGAATGACCTGGATCTGCCCAGGCACAACCGCTTCTATCAGGCAAAGATAGATTCTTCCCACATGAAACGGGGAGACAACGATTTTTCCCATATGCCGGATCTGTATATCATCACCATTCTGAATTTTGACCCTTTCGGCTACGATTATATGATGTACACCATCGAGAACCGCTGCACGGAGGTAGGGGAACTGAGATATAAGGACGGCCTGAAATTTATTTACTTTTATACCGGCGGAACCAAAGGCGGCAGCCGGGAAATCAAGACCATGCTGCAATATCTGCAGCACAGCACAGACGACAATGCCATCGACGAGGCCACACGGGAAATACACCGCTATGTCAGTCAGGTCAGGGTATTGCCCGAAATCAGGGAGGACTATATGCGATTTGAAGAGTTTATTTACTATGAACGAAAAGATGCCGCAAAGGAAACTATAAGGAATAATATCCTTGATCTGCTGGAGGATTATGGGGAAATCCCTTCTTGGCTGAAAGAAAAGCTGGAGGCGGTCAATGATGCCGATCTCTTAAGAAAGTATCATAAACTTGCCGCCAGAGCGGGCAGTCTGGAGGCTTTTATGGAGAAGATGAAATAAAGCATCCGCTGCAGCACAGCACAGACGATAATGCCATCGACGAGGCCACACGGGAAATACACCGCTATGTCAGTCAGGTCAGGGTATTGCCCGAAATCAGGGAGGACTATATGCGATTTGAAGAGTTTATTTACTATGAACGAAAAGCTGCCGCAGAGGAAGCCGCAAAGGAAGCTGCAAAGGAAACTATAATGAATGATATTCTTGATCTGCTGGAGGATTATGGGGAAATTCCTTCTGGGCTGAAAGAAAAGCTGGAGACGGTCAATGATGCTGATCTGTTAAGAAAATATCATAAACTTGCCGCCAGAGCGGGCAGTCTGGAGGCTTTTATGGAGAAGATGGAATAAACGGCTTCTGTTTGCCGAAAGGCCGTTATCCGGCGTTTTATGAGAAAACGGGCAGTACTGCAAGCATATTACAGCACCACCCGTCCTGTGCACCCCCGAAGAGTGACTCCGCCGCGGCAAGGCTGTGCGCTGATGCCCAGCGTGCCGCAGGTCGTTTCCTCAGATACGTGCCTCTTTATATCTACCCATTATACACAATCGAAAATATAGCTTTGTGGACTGCGCGCTGCGCAGCCCGTACCAGATATGCTCCGGCACATCGTAGAACCTGTACATACCACCATCCGGTAAAAATTCCAATTCCATAATCTCACACTGCGCATCATACCTTCCCTGTGATATGATGGAAGAGTGAAACGGTATCATCCCGGCCTCCGCATCCGATTCCGGGCGAACGCGAAAGCCCTCCGTATTGCCAAGGATATTCACCTCAGTTTTTTACTCCGTCTGTCAGTATGTACATTTGTAGCCGCTTGTTACACTGTCATGATAAAGATACTTCTCTCCAATGTAGGCGTAATGTCTGCAGCTGACGCGGTAAGTCTCCCCAAACTCCACGCCGGCATAGTCCGCTTGTCCATGAAAATATGTGTCATCCTTACAGCTGGCATCGGCACCGTTAGCAAAATTAAACCAGAAGATCCCCACTTTATGCTCGATCTTGACGTCGGATACCCCTATTTCATCCGCCTGTTCCGAGCAATGCGTAACAAATTCCATATGCATTCCCTTGCTCGTGTAACCAAAACCTATGCTGCAGTCAAACAAATGCACTTCTCTGGCGTTTGGATTCTCATCCCCGCCAAAGACAGTCCAGTACAGATCCGCATCATTTTGGCCCTGTTCCGATGTGACACGATACACTTGAAAGTCCACTGCTTCCTCCGCTGCCAGCACATGACATGGATTAAAGCTGACTGCCAGAACCACAGCAAGCACCAGACCGGCAATCCTCTGCCAGTTAGATTGCTTTTTTCTCATTCTTCCCTACACTCCTTTTCTTTTGTATGCTTGGAAACTCCGGTGATTAATCCCCTGTTCACCTCCCTGCCATCACCCTTCCATCTATACATGTCGCGGCCGGAAGAAATGGTTACACTGCTTACCGCATATTTTCTATAATCATGATGATCTCATCCAATGTGATCTTTCCATCCACACAATAAGAATATTCCCGCTCCAAAAACCAGACCGTAGTCTCATCCTCCTGCTGGTTATAATATACTTTCCGCCCGGAAGGCAAAATTCTATCAACACAATCCTCCTCAACGAAATACAGATTATGAATACGATCTTCTGTCACATATTGTCTTGCTACTATCATAAAATCACATCTATCTCTTTCGCCGTATCTGGCCTCAATTATATCCTGATCTTCACTGTTACTTATAACCAGTGAACTTAACTCAATTCCCTCCGGAATATATTCGGGAATCAGCAGATTCTCTCCTTTAACTTTCCTTAGTTCTTCCCAGGATTGATATTGGTTCTTTGCCATATTCCCTATCTCAAAACCCTCATTTCCGGCATCCTCTTCCCTCTCCCCGGTAATAAAGAACTCCCAACTGCTTCCATTCTTTGAAATAAACTCAAAAAACCCCATCTTTGCCGTAGCATAAGTTCCGATATTCAGCCCGGCAAACATAACACCTACCGCGGACACGGTGAGTGCAGTCCAGCGCACCGCCCTGCTTTTCAGCATTGTTCGTATTCTGAACGGCGCATTGGCGCCACGCCTCTTTTTGTGCGGCCCGACGCCAATACTCACATCCCCCTCCATTATACCTATCAGATCCGCCAGACCGCGCACGCCATCTCCCGGAAGTAGTTCCTCGGAAAACTCTGTGTCGTCCTCAGACATATACCTCTCCTGAAACCGTGCCCATGCAGCATCCGCGTTAAAGTAGCTGTCATGGGGAAATTTGATCGTCTCCATGACATTCAGCACCGCCTCTATCTCCTGATCGCTCAGTTGGCTCCCCTCATCTCCACAATAGTGGCGGTGCAGCTTTTCGCTCAACAGTTTATACAATATTTCGTCATCGCTGCTGTTATTCATTTCTGTCATCTGTTTCTCCTTTTACATGTTACATAATTCATAATTCCTATTTCCTATTTCCTATTTCATACTTCATATTTCATATTTCAGTGTATATCCGTCAAATTTTCACGAAGTTTCTTTTTCATCCTGTACATTCTTACTTTCAGGCATCCCTCACTGATTCCCAGACTTGCCGCTATCTCGCTTCCGGTAAACCCCAGCACATAATACTTCCAAAATATGTCCGTTTCCTCCGGACTCAGTATCTTTTCCAGAGCCAGTTTCCACTCCATCTCCCCAAACAGTCTCTCTGAAACGCCGATCTCGATTATGGAATCCAGCGGTACATTGCTTCTCTCACACTTTTTCATATAGTTCCGCACTTTGTTGCTGGCAGTCTTATACAGCCAGCCTCTCGGATTCTCATGGTTGATCAGCAAATTGTTGTGCGTACATGCCTCATAATAGGTTTCCTGCAAAATATCCTCTATCGCATCTTTATCCTTACAGATGCTTCGGACATAATGATACAATCCATAATAAGTTTCCATATACAGCTTGCGAAAAAATTCCTCCTGTACCATGTCTCTCACCCCCACACATCATACATTTATCATTTGCATTTTTTACCACTTGCTCTTCCGTATATGATGTCCGGGGCAGACTTCTCACCCCCTGCATCACATTATCCAATACTGACATCCACCTGAATGTCAATTACGTTTCCGACCCTCTTCAGCCGGTCAACATACCTTTTTCCCGCTTCCGTCCCGCCCAGTTCTCCGCTGACCCGGATGACCGCCAGATTCTCCTCCGCCGTATATTCCAGATCGACGGCTTTCAGATTTTCATCGCTGCACTTTATTTTCCTGGGCGGATTGATGATCTCTGACAGGCACAGCAGATACAGCAGCGGATCGTCCTCATACTTCAGTTTCGAAAGATAAGAGGCATCCGCAGAGCCTATATCCCTGCATCCGACGTCCGCATAGCTGACCTCATGGCATTCCAGACAATCCGCCATATAGACAAGCATCCCGCAGAGTTCAAAACAAAATGCCGCATCCAGCTTTTCTTTTCCCTTTTCCCCTGCATGATCAGCCGCTTTTTGGTAAAACATTCTGTATGCCCCGATCAGTTCTCTGAGCAGCCCTCTTGCGCCCGGAGACCGGTACTCCGTATATTCGCTCTCCTCCAGGAGATAACGCATATACTTGTCCCTGCTCTGGGTTTCCTCCACAGGCAGCATGAGATTTCCGTCTTGAAACTCATAGCAGACGGCCCTGACGGGTCTGTTCCTATCCCCTCCTCTCCCGGCGTCCCCGATATCCCCACCGGTCTTTACGGCATCCCGGCCGACCTTTGCGGCATCCCGACCGTAATACAGACACAGCAGATACCAGACATAGGGGAACAGATATTCACACCTCTGCTTTGGAATTATGGACAAACAGTCGCCTTTCTGTTTTCTCAGATAACTTCCAATGAAATACAGCATCATGGTGGATCTGTCCGCAGAATACCAGATGGAACTTTTGTCCGGCCCTCTTCGTGGCTCACGGGGCAGTCCAATTTTTGGATTTGCCAGGCGGAAAAACTCTTTCAGAAAGACTTCTCCCATATCCGGATGACGCGTTGGGTTATTCCTTACCGCACTGCAGAATTCCCAATGCCTCAATTCCAGTTCCGTAAATCTTTCGTAATAAGTGAGTAACGTCATATGAACCCCCGACAAAATATATTTTCTACTTATATATTTTGTCAAAGAGGAAAAAGGTAACAATTATTTTCCAATATTTCCAAATATCTACAAAATAAGCAAAAAGCCGTCAGAAAGCACGGTTACAATCTGCTGGCCTTTCGTATCATATTGTATTTAGATGATTACATATTAAAATATCCTTTCAGGTACTCCAGGATTCTTGCCATCAGCTTATTTTTCTGCTCTTTTGTACAGTTTGTAATATACCTGTCAAAATCGAATTCCTCTTCTTGTTTGCCGATAATGAGGTATGTCGGATCAATATTGCATTTCTGATTAAGCAGACAAACTTTTTCAATCGTCAGGCCGGTAGACCCGTTTTCCAGTTTCCGATAATGCTCATCGCCAATGCCCAGTATCGCGGCAAATTCCGATTGGGAACAACGTTTGTTCTCCCTGATCTGTTTTAATCTGGCTCCCACTTCAATATTGATGTCCTTTTTCTCTCTGCCCATGTCCCAACCTCTCTTTTGCATCCATAATAGCAATAAGGCGGTAGATTCAGTAGAGCATAACTAAACCTAATTTTCATCACTTCGTACCCGGAGCGATGTATTGACATAGCCAAAGCCACAAACATCCCTGCAATGCTGACTGCTGCAGTATTATATTGTCAGGATATCATGGTTGATGGTCCGGTATAAAAGCTGCCTGAATCTCTCCGGCTCTTTCACCTGCGCCAGTGCCCACATAGTTTTTGTTACCGTCGCTTCCAGTGTCATATCATGTGCCTCGGTCAGCCTGAAATCTTCTTTCATGACTTTTCCCACCCGGTATATCCCCAGATCACTTCCCTCGTGGGTAACCTGTGTGGCCATCACTATGACCTTTCCCGCCTCTGTCCAACGTTTGATCTCTGAATAAAACGGGGTCGCGCCATATCCCGGCAGTCCTCCTCCCCCGTAGGATTCAATGATCACACCGTCATAATGCTCAAAAACATAACTCAGAATAGACGCGTCCATCCCCGGCATCAGCTTGAGCAGAAATATTTTATCATTCATCGCGCTGTAAAAAACAGTCTCTTCCTTGATTTTTTCCTTATCATCAATGTAAAAAACAATCTTGCCGTCTATGATTGCCGCTATGGCCGGATAATTGATGCTGGAAAACGCGTTATAGCTTTTCGTGCGCTCCTTTTTGGCCCGCGTTCCCGCAATCACCATTCCCCCAAACACAATATTCACTCCGTGCGCCTTATCATGGGCGGCAAAGCGCAGGCTGTCCGCCAGGTTTGTGCGGGCATCTGTCACCGGCAGATCAATGGGCTTCTGTGCTCCTGTGACAACAATCGGTTTTCTGCTGTTCTGGATCATATAGGAGAGTGCGGCCGCCGTATAGGCCATAGTGTCCGTCCCATGGCATATGACAAACCCATCATAGTCCGCGTAATGATCCCGTATGGTTTCGGTAAGCGCCATCCAGTGGGCGCTGTATACATCCGTGCTGTCCAGGCTGAACGGCTGAACCACATCCACCATGCAGAACGCTTCATAGCCGCTGACAAATGACAGCAGCTGCCGGGCCGGTATCTGCGGCGAAAGCCCTTCTTCTGTGTACCCGGAAGCTATAGTGCCTCCTGTGGCAATCAGCAATATTTTCTTCATTCCGTTTCCTCCTTCTACCATCTACAGACCAATCTTACAATGCTGAAAAATATTCGTCAAGTAAACGGACACAAAAACGCCGTATCCACGCTTTCAAACGCAGATACGGCAGTTTTATGTTTTTTTCTGTTTCTGTTACTGCAGCAGGGACAGGACTCCCTGAGTTGACTGATTGGCCTGCGTCAGCATTGCCTGACCCGCCTGGGCAAGAATGCTGTTGTTGGAATAAGTAACCATCGCCGTAG
>JAAVAG010000003.1 GCA_014804185.1 Lachnospiraceae bacterium | reverse complement strand
AGAGAGAGTTTGAGGTACAAGGAACAATTGCTGGAAAAAGTAGCAGAGTCCGTGGCGGCAGTGCTGCCCATCACGGCCATCGTACTGGTGCTGAGCATCACCATCGCTCCGCTGACGCCGGGGATATTGACCCTGTTTCTGTTTGGGGCGGTGCTTCTGGTTGTGGGAATGGGGCTTTTTACTCTGGGGGCGGAGATGGCGATGATCCCTATGGGGGAGGGCATCGGCGCGCAGCTGAGTAAGGCAAAGCGCGAATACATACCCCTTGTGGTGTGCCTGCTGCTGGGGATTATTGTGACCATGGCGGAGCCGGATCTTCAGGTGCTGGCGCAGCAGGTGCCGTCTATTCCCAGTATGCCTCTGATCATCACGGTGGCAGTGGGGGTGGGGATTTTTCTGATGATTGCCCAGGCGCGTATGATCCTGAAAATCCCTCTGTCCTATCTGCTTTTAGGTTTTTATGCGATCGTGTTTATTCTGGCGTACATTGCGCCCAACAGTTTTGGGGCAGTGGCCTTTGACTCCGGCGGCGTGACCACAGGGCCCATTACGGTACCCTTTATCATGGCTCTCGGTATTGGTATGGCATCCGTTCGAAGCGACAAGAATTCCACGGGGGACAGTTTCGGTCTGATTTCCCTGTGCAGCGTCGGCCCGATTCTGTGTGTGCTGATCCTGGGCATCTGCTATAAGCCCGAGGATGTGTTATATACGCCCACAGTCATCAGTGAGCTGCAGACGACCAAGGATGCCGCCCGGGAATTTTTAAGTGGCCTGCCTGCCTATGCCCGGGAAGTGGCGGTGGCTTTGCTCCCCATTGTGGGGCTGTTTGTGATATTCCAGCTGTTGTTCAGGCGCTTTCACAGCACGCAGCTGATCAGGATCTGTTCGGGTTTTATTTATGCGTATATCGGCCTTGTCATGTTTTTGACGGGAGTCAATGTGGGCTTTATGCCTGCAGGTGAATATATCGGTTCCACCATCGCTTCGGGAAGCATGAAATGGTTTCTGATCCCCATAGGTATGCTGATCGGTTACTTTATCGTAAAAGCGGAGCCTGCGGTGCAGGTGCTGACCAAGCAGGTGGAGGATGTGACCAGCGGATCGGTTACCAGGAAATCCATAAACTTAAGCCTTTCCATCGGTATCGCATTTTCCGTAGGGCTTTCCATGCTTCGCATTCTGACGGGGCTGAATATCATGTGGTTTTTGGTGCCGGGATATCTGGCGGCGCTGACGCTCACTTTTTTTGTCCCGCAGATTTTTACGGGTATCGCTTTTGACTCCGGCGGCGTGGCCAGCGGTCCCATGACGGCGACTTTTCTGCTGCCTCTTGCCATGGGAGCCTGTCAGGCGATGGGCGGCAATATTATGACGGACGCTTTCGGCATCGTGGCACTGGTGGCCATGACGCCTCTGTGTACAATTCAGATCCTGGGGATGGTCACAAGTATCCGGGAAAAGAAAGCGAGAGAGCGGATCCGGGAACAGCTGCTGGATGTGGAAGATACCATTGTCTACTTTGATTAAGCGGAAGGAGAGGAGAGAATGGCTGGAAAGAGCGTGATAAAAGCCATTGCGGCTTTTGTGGAGCGCGGGCAGGGCAAAAATCTGGTAAAAGCATTTGCGACGGGACAGATCAAGGGCTGTATGCAGTGTATGGGCAGAGGAACGGCGTCCTCGGAATTGCTGGATGTGCTGGGACTTGGAACCTCGGAGCGGGATATTGTCCTCGGATTTGCCTCTGCGGAGTGTGTGGATCATATGATCTACAGGCTGGACACGGAACTTCGGGGACAATTGGATGCCCACGGCATTATCTTTGACCTGGATGTAACCGGAATAAACAGAAGAATAGCCATGGTACTGCTCGGAGATGTGGAGAACATCGGAGGGAACAGGGAGAGCGGGGGAAACAGAGAGAGCGGGGGAAACAGAGAGAGCGGAGGAAACGATATGGAGCAGACGGAGAACAGCTTGATCCTGATAACGGTAAATCAGGGGCATACGGACGCCGTGATGGCTACAGCCAGGGAAGCCGGGGCTGCGGGAGGGACGATTATCCGTGCAAGATGGGCAGGAGCGCAGGACGCGGCGCAGTTTCACGGCATCAGCGTCCAGCAGGAGAAAGAGATCATAGCCATCGTGGCATCAAAGGATAAAAGAAACACGATCATGGATACCATTAATCTTAAGCATGGACTGAACTCACCGGCCAGCGCCATGATCTGTTCCCTGGGCATTAATCACATCCTGCGTGGATAATGTGAAAAATCAGAGATTTTCACATACAAACAAGTTCGTCTTGCGAATATTGGCATGAGGCCCAAATTCGCAGGTTGGGGAAAGGCATAGTTATTCATCATGAAAAAGCAGCTGAATTATAATCATACCATTTATGCCTCCTATATCGGATACGTCACACAGGCTATTGTAAATAATTTTGTACCGCTTCTGATGCTGACATTTCAGGATACATTCGGTCTGACGCTGGATCGCGTAGCCCTTTTGGTGACGGTTAATTTCGGCGTGCAGCTTGTGGTGGATATGCTCTCCGCCAGATATGTGGACAGACTGGGGTACCGAAGATGCATTATGGCGGCGCATATTTTTGCCGCCGCAGGGCTGGCGGGACTGGCAGTGTTTCCGTATGTGTTTCCCGGCGCCTATGCGGGCATCCTGACAGCGGTGATTCTGTATGCGGTGGGCGGCGGGCTGATCGAGGTGCTGATCAGCCCTATTGTGGAGGCGTGTCCCACAGAGAAAAAGGAGGCGGCCATGAGCCTGCTTCATTCCTTTTACTGTTGGGGACATGTTTTTGTGGTGCTGGCATCCACCGCGTTTTTTTATCTGGCTGGGATTGAAAACTGGCGTATTCTGGCGGTATTGTGGGCCGCCGTACCTCTTTTCAATTTTTTCTTTTTCCGCAAAGTACCCATTCAGGTGCTGGTGGAGGAGGGAACAGGCATGTCCATACGCGGTCTGCTGAGAGAAAAAATGTTCTGGATCCTCTTTCTGCTGATGGTCTGCGCCGGGGCGTCGGAGCAGGCTATGAGCCAGTGGGCGTCCGCCTTTGCGGAGTCTGCGCTGAAAGTGACCAAGACAGTAGGGGATCTGGCTGGTCCCTGCATGTTTGCCGTTTTGATGGGGACGGCCAGAGTTGTGTCGGCCAGACTCAGTGAGAAAATCAGTATGGTAAAACTTATGGCTTTCAGCGGCGTTTTGTGCGCCGCGAGTTATCTTCTGGCCTCACTTGCCGGAAATCCAGTGCTGGGACTTTTGGGCTGCGGTCTGTGCGGTCTGTCGGTGGGGGTTTTATGGCCGGGGACTTTCAGCATGAGCGCCAGAGCCATGCCGCACGGTGGGACAGCCATGTTTGCCCTGCTGGCGCTGGCCGGAGATGTGGGCTGTTCCGGCGGTCCTACTTTTGTGGGACTTGTGTCTCAGGCACTGGGGGAGGATCTGAAAAAAGGGATTCTGGCGGCGGTCATCTTTCCAGTGCTGTTGCTTGCAGGGGTATTTTTGTATGTCCTGGAGCATAAAAGAGTGGATCAGAATGCAAAATAAGAATGAAAAAAATGACAAAATAATCTGATCTGAAAAGCACATACTGACTGTGGCGGTAAAATTTTTTGCCCTGCAGGAAGGAGTGTGAGCGGATGAACGTTACAGGTATAGGCGGTGTGGGTGGATTCGGCATAGACGGCGGAATCAGCGCAGGATCGGCGGGAAACACACAGACGGGTCTTCCCATCGGACTGGGTATGGGTCTTGCCATGGACGAGAGCGCCATGAATGAATTTGGATCCATGACGGAAGCCGAAAAAGAAAAGATCATCCTGGAGGCAAAGGATGCGAGATCCAAAAAGGAGATGGAAAGGATCATCAACACCCTGGAGCCGCCTGATGATATTGATATGACAGGACTTATGATTTAAACAGACAAAGAGATGTCCGGAGGTTACTCATAGCCTCCGGACATTGTGATAATCTGGCCTGTCATATAGGAGGGTGCATTTGCGGTCTGCCAGATCATTTCTCCGGCCTCCTGGGGACTGCCCAGGCGGTCTGCGGGAATATCATTTCGCAGGCTTTCCATATCTTCGGCAGACAGGCAGCGATTCATATCCGTATCGATTACACCAAAGGAGATGGCGTTGACTTGGATGTTGCTGGGGGCCAGTTCCTTGGCCAGAGCTTTGGTCAGTGCGTTTACGCCCCCCTTTGATGCCGAATAAGCGGTCTCCATGGCGGCTCCCGCATTGCCCCAGATGGAGGAGACATTGATAATGCGCCCGGAGCCTTTTGCCAGCATCAGTGGTATCGCAAATTTGCAGGTGTAAAAGACAGAACTCAGGTTGGCGTCGATGACACGCTTCCAATCCTGCAGGCTCATATCCTGTAGCAGGCCGAAATAAGCGATTCCGGCGTTATTGACCAGTACGTCCAGGGTGGAAATTCCCGCAAA
Source organism: Lachnospiraceae bacterium (assembly GCA_014804185.1). Taxonomy (GTDB): domain Bacteria; phylum Bacillota; class Clostridia; order Lachnospirales; family Lachnospiraceae; genus Acetatifactor. The sequence goes on along the minus strand of JAAVAG010000003.1, from coordinate 9,266 downwards.
CATTTTTTCCGTCTCCTGATAATTGGAAGCGTTACATACAAGTGCACGGCAGGGTGTGTGGAAAATATCGTCTATCTCCTTTTTGACTGCCAGCAGAGATTCCACGGAACTGGAACAGGTGAGGATCGTCTCATACCCGTGGGCGGCGAATGTGAGCGCCGCGGCACGTCCGATTCCACGGGATGCGCCGGTGATCAGTACTGTTTTCATAGATACCTCCCATGATGTTTTGGGTCACTGTTTCTTTATTTTACCACATGCCATATATCTGTACAAATTTATTTTTTTATGGCATAATGTTTTGATGCCATGGTATAATGTTTTGATGCCATGGTATAATGTTTTGATGCCATGGTATAATGTTTTGATGCCATGGTATAATGTTTTGATGCCATGGTGTAATACTCTAATATCACGATATAATCAAGAAAGGGGCCTTTTATATGAAAAGATATGTTATGTCTGCATAGCACTGGCTATTGCAATCAGAAGAACTGATAAAATTGTTATGGCCAATGCTATTCCTGAAAATATACATTTAGGAGGCAGACATGGGCTATATAAGAGCAGAAGAAATTCTGCCCATCGAGGTAATAGAACTGATACAGCAGTATGTTGACGGCGAAAGTATTTATATTCCGCGCAAGGCGGCAAACAGACAGGCATGGGGAGCGGGGACACAAATCAGGCAGGAACTGCTGACGCGCAACCGGCAGATTTACATGGATTATCTTGCGGGAAGCAGGATTTCCGAATTAGCCTGTAAATACTGTCTGTCGGAGAAGAGCATACAGCGCATTTTGAGAAAAATAAGCAGATAAAAGAGTGGATACCCGCCGGAGCGGGCAGAGAAGTATAAACATGAGCCGATACCTGGTATTGGCTCATGTTTTTTTGAAAAAATGTGTGAGGTGGAATGTGGTGCGGAAACATGTTATAGTGAACGGCAGAAAATAACCGAAGGGGACCTGTTATGAAATCAAAAGAAACATATATGAGAGGATTAAGACAATGGCTGGAGGATACGTCGGATGTTCCACTGGAGGAAATGTCCGATTTTTTCACCGAAAGACTGGAGGGGTATGAACAGCATATGGCAGTCTGGGAAGAATCCTACCGGAAATTTGCCGGTCTGCTGCCCGCAGGCTGTGGGGAAATTCTGGATCTGGGGTGCGGAACCGGTCTGGAACTGGATCAGATCTGGCAAAACAATGCACATGTAAAAGTCACAGGAGTGGATTTGTGTCAAAGCATGTTAAGAGTGCTGCAGAAAAAACATCCGGATAAGCTTCTGACCGTGGTGTGTCAGGATTATTTCCGGTATGATTTTGGCCTTGGCCATTGGGATGCTGTCATCTCCTTTGAGAGTCTGCATCATTTTCTGCCGGAGCGCAAAAAAGAATTATATCGAAAAATCTATAACAGTCTGAAAGATGACGGCCTTTTTATTTTGGGCGATTACACAGCCTGCTGCGACGAGGAAGAAGAACTTCTGCGCAGCGTATATATGGAAAAGCGCAGGCGATTTGGAATACCGGAGGAGCGCTTCGTACATTTTGATATTCCATTGACCCTGGTGCATGAACTGGAACTGCTGCAGAGCGCCGGATTTCGAATTGCGCAGATGCTGGACGAGCCTGACGGGGTAACGATCATCACGGCTCAAAAGGATAGAGAGCAATCATAATGCAATGAAAACTTACAGAGAGGAGAAATACGTTTTATGACCACACCCGTTACCTTTGCATAGCGCGGCTATTGCAAAAAACGAATAAACATTGTAATAGCCTGCGCATCGGACGATAAAGGACAGGAGATGCAAATGGGCTATTTAAAGAAAATTGAATATGAGATCGTCTTGAAAGATTCTCTTTCGATAATCCGGGGCTGTTCCGGATGCGGAAAGAAAGCACACTTCTTAAATACAAAAAAATTCCGTGTCAATGCCAATGGCAATAAACTGGATGTCTGGCTGATTTACCAGTGTGAGGAATGCAGGCATACGCTTAATCTTGCAATTTATGAGAGACAAAAAGTTTCTTCCATACCAAAGAAAGAATACCGATGTTTTCAGGACAACGATGAGCAGCTTGCGGAACTGTATGGAAAAAATATGCAGTTACTTAGAAAAAACAAAGCGGATCCTGATTTTGAGAGGTTACATTATGATTTTGTGAAGCGGAAAGAGATGACAGAAAGAGGTCATTCGGGGGAACAGATTCTTTTTACGATACGGAACCCCTGTGAACTGAAAATCCCTCCGGAAAAGCAAATCGCTGCTGTTCTGGGATGGTCCAGAAGTCAGGTTAAAAAGCTGGTGGAACAAGGAGAAATAAAAGTGGGAACGAGTTCCCGGCAGTCGGTTTCTTTCCGTGTGAATGCTGGGGTGGTTTTGAGAATATCAGGCCCTGTATGAAACGGATTTTGATAATATTCTGAGCGGCGCCCACGAAAGCCGATTTCTGTGGGCGCCGCGCCGCTGTGCTTGCCATTTCCATAAAAAGGGAATATACTGTATTTGGTCAATTCAGTTGATAATTGCCTGAAAATACGAATGAATGTGAAAGGCAGGAGGCGGCATCGTGAAAAAATTCAGTCAGGAAGCGGAAAAAATAATGATGGAGCGTTTCGGAAAAGACACTGTTGTGGCGCTTGCGACAACGGAAAACGAGGTTCCATATGTGCGGTATGTAAACGCCTATTACGAAAACGGCGCGTTTTATATTATTACGTATGCGCTTTCCAATAAAATGAAGCATGTGGAAAAGAATCCTGCGGTTGCGATAGCAGGCGAGTGGTTCACGGCACATGGCAAGGGGATCAATTTAGGGTGTTTTGGAAAAGAAGAAAACCGCAGGATTGCCGATAAGTTGAAAGAAGCTTTTGCCGAATGGATCAATAACGGACATACTGATTTTGAAGATGAAAACACCGTTATTTTATGCGTGGAATTGACAGACGGAGTATTACTTTCCCATGGTAACAGGTATGAGTTGCAGGCTGACGCGGGAAAATATTAGGACACAGGCAGAATGTTTGATGAGAAAAGGAAAAGTGTACAGGAGGGCTGTTTATGTATGATCTGATTATTATCGGTGCGGGGCCTGCGGGGTTGTCCGCGGCGGTATATGGAAAGAGGGCGGGACTTGATCTGCTGGTCATAGAAAAAAATCCCATGGGAGGCGGACAGGTGCTGAACACCTATGAGGTGGATAACTACCTGGGACTGCCGGGGATAAACGGATTTGACATGGGGCAGAAATTTCAGGATCACGCCAGGGCGGCGGGAGCCGAATTTCTGGAAACCGAGGTAAACGGAGTGGAGGATGGGGGCGATGTGAAAATCGTGCATACGGCGAAAGGAGATCTGGAGGCCCGCACACTGATTCTTGCCGCCGGGGCGCATCACGCCCATCTCAACGTGCCGGGGGAAGAGAGACTGGCAGGGAAAGGCGTTTCCTATTGTGCCACCTGTGACGGCGCTTTCTTTCGAAAAAAGACGGCAGCTGTGGTAGGCGGCGGGGATGTGGCGGTGGAAGATGCCGTTTTTCTTGCCAGATTCTGTGAAAAGGTTTATGTCATCCACAGGAGAGACAGCCTGCGCGCGGCCAGGTCGCTGCAGGATAGGCTGTTTGCACTTCCGAATGTGGAGATTGTGTGGAATCATGTGGTGAAAGAGATCCGGGGGGAGAGCAAAGTGGAACATCTGGTTCTGGAGAACACCGTAAGCCATGAGGGCCGTGAACTGTCTGTAGACGGCGTGTTTATTGCGGTGGGAATTCAGCCGGATACGGAGTTATTCCGGGAACTGACAGAGTGTGACCCGTCCGGATATATTCTGGCGGGGGAGGACTGCGTGACCTCCTGTCCCGGCATTTTTGCGGCGGGAGATGCAAGGCGCAAGCAGCTGCGTCAGATCATTACGGCGGTGGCAGACGGCGCCAATGCGGTGGACAGCGTCGGGAAATATCTGGCGGGAGTGTAATTGCAAGATTTCTTCTTTTCACAAATGAATATCCTCTCACCGTTTTGATCCGCATGCCGGGGAGTTGTTACAAAATTCCCTGCTACGGAGTTGTTACAAAATTCCAATTGACAGGGAAATATTTATGTGCTATATTTCTTAATAGATGTAACAAATTTGTAACAAGTTAGAAAAAACGGCGTATACTTAAAGTAGATACAGTCTACTGATTGAGGCGGACATGAAGAAGAGATTTGTGAAAATAACGGCCGGGGCGCTGGCGGCAGCGGTGATGTTTGGAGCAATGGGAATAGAAGCGGCGGCATCGGGAGCGGTTTCCCTGCCGGCAGGCGGCGTATATCTGTCCATGGGGAAGAATACTTCACTGGAAAACCTTCAGACAGAGCAGAAGAACGGAACAAAGATCGAACCTACCCTGGATATCAGCCAGCTGGCGGAACTGGAGGCCGCGGCAAAAGAGGCGGCGCGGCTGGAAGAAGAAAATATGCTGAAGAATATGGTAATCGCGCAGGTCAACCGCTATGTGAATGTGCGAAGCACTCCTGACGAGAATGGCGAGATACTCGGAAAACTGTATGACAAGTCGGCGGGGACATTCATTTCAGAGGAGAACGGCTGGTATCAAATTAAGTCCGGCAATGTAACCGGATATGTGAAAGCAGAATATTGTGTGACAGGCGACGATGCGCTGGATCTTGCAAAAGAGGTGGGAACCAGGATCGCCACAGTTGAGACAACTACATTGTTTGTGCGAAAGGAAGCTACCACAGAATCTGCTGTTCTGGGCATGGTGCCCGACGGGGATGAACTTCTGGTGCTGGAAGAGACGGACGGCTGGGCAAAGGTCAATATTGAAGAGGGTGACGGCTGGATCTCCAAGGACTATGTGAGCATTGTGACGGAATTTGTCAGCGCAGAGTCCAGGGAAGAAGAGGAAGCGCGCCTGGCTAAGGAAGCGGAAGAGAGAAGAAAGGCTCAGGAGGCTGCGGCAAAGAAAGTTGCTCAGAACAATGCAGCCAATTCCTCCAATAACTCCGGCACATCAGCTGCGCCTTCCACGAACTATACAGTAGGAGAAGGAAACGAACTGGGCGTAGCAGTGGCGCAATACGCATTGCAATTTGTGGGAAATCCCTATGTGTACGGTGGAACCAGCCTGACAAACGGCGCCGACTGTTCCGGGTTTGTCATGAGCGTATATGCAAACTTTGGCGTATCGCTGCCGCACTCTTCGGGAGCGGACAGAAAACAGGGGTACGCGGTGGACGGCCTGGAAAATGCACAGCCCGGCGACCTGATCTGTTATTCGGGGCATGTGGCACTGTATATCGGAAACGGACAGATTGTGCATGCGTCCAGCAGGAAGACCGGAATCAAAGTTTCCAACGCGAATTACAAGAAGATTCTGGCAATTCGGAGAATATTCTAAAGCGGCAGAGTAATGCCATACAAAATAAAAAAGACGGCTGCATCCCAAAGCGGGGAGGCAGCCGTTTAATATTGGAATGGCCGGAGAGTCGGTCATTCATTGCGCCGTGTGCAGGCCGTGTGAATATGCTGACACTGGCCCTCCCGGACGGCCTGGTTGTACAAGATAGACAAAAAAATGAGACAAAATGGAAATACGGCCAGGATGTAACGAATAAAAAAATATGTGTTATCCACAGATAAATATGAAAAAAATGCGATAAATTCGACTTATACACGGAGTTATCCACAATATCCACAGGATTTTTCTTCCAAAACCATTCTTTTTGACGCTGAAATTGGAACAGGCGTTTTGTTGAACTTCGATAAAAGAGGCAGTAGAAATAGTATGATAATAGACATGTATAAATGATTGCTAAATAAAGGAAACCTATGGTATAATGTTTATACAATATAATCCAAAGGGGTGAATAGCATGAAATTTAACATTGTAGGCAGAAACATTGTGGTGACACCTGGGTTGAAAGAAGCTGTGGAGGAAAAGATCGGCAAGCTGGAGAAATACTTTAGTCCCGATGCGGAGGTACATGTTACCCTGAGTGTGGAAAAGGACAGACAGAAAATAGAAGTCACGATTCCTGTGAAAGGAAGTATTATACGGTCTGAGCAGGTCAGCAACGATATGTATGTTTCCATCGACCTGGTGGAAGAAATCATAGAGAGACAGCTGAAAAAGTATAAGACAAAGCTGGTGGACAAGCAGCAGACGGACTCTTCTTTCAGCAGGATGTTCGTGGAGAACGATTATATGGATGATGAGGAAGTCCGCATTGTCCGCACGAAGAAGTTTGACGTCAAGCCGATGTATCCGGAAGATGCATGTGTGCAGATGGAACTTCTGGGACACAATTTCTTTGTATTCTTTAATGCGGAGACAGAGCAGGTAAATGTAGTGTACAAGCGTAAGGGCGATACTTACGGGCTGATTGAGCCGGAAATGTAAGTCGGGAGTATAAACCTGAAATGTAAGTCCTAAATGCAAGTCCGAAATGCAGACTCAGGAGAATATCCAATCATAAAATGATTCAGTAAAAAAAGCTGCCGATGTAAAAGTCGGCGGCTTTTTCGCATATATTTGTTTGAAGAATAAATTGGCGGGAGCATGGGCGTTATTATGAAACAGGGAGAATATATGCGTAAAATCCGCATTGCCATCGGCATAGAGGCAGCTTTTCTGCTGATTCTTTTTCTGGCATGGCAGCCCCAGGGGGCACAGGATGACGAGATAACGGCAAATGCCGGGGCGGATTCGGGGGAAAACATCAAATGGGTGGATTTTAATGTGACCTACGATGCGCTCTGTATGGCATATAAATGGGATGTGAGTACATATGGAACGGATATCCATTTAAACTGGATAGAATTGCTGGCCTATCTGGGCGCCGGATATGGGGGAGATTTTTCCGCTCATAAAAAGAGTCTGGAAAAGGACATGGACCAGTTGGCGGAAACGCTTCTGGGCGGAGAGAGTACCATGGAGAAGCTGACAGAGGATATGAAATATTATGCCTATTACCGGGAGGCATATGAAGCGGTTCTGGGAGGCATGGTGGGGGAATACAGCGTTCGGGAAAGCGGCGGAGACGGCGCATGGACGGATCTGTATGGATTGAAAGCATTTTCGCCCATTGCCAAAGGCTTTGAATACACACACTATGATGATTTCGGGGTCAGCAGGAGTTATGGGTATAAGCGCCAGCATCTGGGGCACGACATGATGGGACAGGTGGGAACCCCCATCATCGCCATAGAATCCGGTTACGTGGAGGCGATCGGATGGAACCAGTACGGCGGATGGCGCATCGGCATACGCAGCTTTGACGGAAAAAGGTATTATTATTACGCCCATCTGCGGCAGAACTATCCTTATGCGGAGGGACTGGAAGCGGGGAGCATTGTGACGGCGGGGGATGTGATCGGCTATATGGGCCACACAGGTTACAGCACGAAGGAAAACGTCAACAATATAGAAGTGACACACCTGCACTGGGGCATGGAACTGATCTTTGACGAGGAGAGGAGAAAAGCCGGGAACGAGATCTGGATAGATGTCTATCCGCTGACACAGTTTTTGTATCAGAACCGGTCAGAGGCCGCAAAAGTGGAGGGGACAAAGGAGTGGAAAAGGACGGTGGAGATGAGAGATCCTGCGGTGGAGGAGTATGGGGCACAGAAAGAAAAATAGTGGAGTTCATACTTGATAATCCGGGAATTACGCAAGAGCAAATCGCAGAAAATATGGGAATGTCAAAGAATGGTATCAGATATACTATGGGTAAATTAAAGGATAAAGGGATTCTTATGCGGGAGGGTGCAACTAAGAAAGGAGAATTGATCGAGCGAATCGAGGTTTATGACAGTAAAATGGTAATAAAGTGGAAAGTACAGGATACGATGGGGTAAAAGTAACAGTTCAGACACCCAAAAAAATGTGCTGAAATTTTAGAGGTTCAATGACGAATGTCTCCCACAATAAAACTCGCTTATTTTATGAAATCTTGTTATAATTATCTTATCAGATTCACAGGGAGGAGGCGCATGATAGGCGGCAATTATCAGAAAGATATTTATAAACAGCTGATGGAAGTCATGGAAAAAGTCGACAGCCTCGAATCCGAACGGAAACAGGACCGCAGGGAGATAAAAAGCCTCACCAACGAGGTCACAAGCCTGCGCAATGATAATGAAAGGATGAAACGGATCCTTAACAATGACAGTTCCAACTCATCCATCCCTCCTTCCAAAGATGATGACACAAAACCCGCCAAAGAGTTTCTTGTATTTGCCGATATGCTGAACCGGTCTGAGATCACGAAAGTGGAGGGGCACGGGCAAATACGCCGGTTGTCTATTTGAACACGGTACAGGGAGAGGGAAAAGCTGTGTGGGATCAATGTAGGCACATAGGATGTCCGGCATTTTCACTTGTGGCAGTTTCAGGTATTCAGTGGAATCACGACATGTCCCCATGGCCGATTCCGCCAATCGCAAAAGGTGACACCCCATGTACGGGAGGGGCGGATGTCTACCTTGCGCTTCTGACAGAAGAAATCATGCCTGCCGTGGAAGAAGCACTTGGAGGAAAGCCAAAATACAATGCGCTTGTGGGCTATTCCCTTGCGGGGCTGTTTGCAGTATATGCACCTTACCATACAGATGCATTTGCGAGAATCATAAGCGCTTCGGGCTCTTTCTGGTTTCCAAAGTTCATTGATTATGTAAAAGAACATGAAATGCGGTGTATGCCAGAGAAAATGTATTTTTCACTTGGCGACAGGGAGGCATATACCAAAAACCCATATTTGTCTTCTGTGGAGGAACGGACAAAAATGCTTTATGAGTACTATAGTCATCAGGGGATTCTCACTACATTTATTCTGAACCAGGGAAATCATTTCAGAGAAGCGGATCGGAGAATGGCGGATGGCATTCTGTGGGCTTTGGATGAGAGGATATAAAATAATATGCACCGAATAACTGGGAGGAAATAATAAGTTGTGAGGAATAGTCCCTGTCGCCATTGGAAAAGGGAAAGAGAATGATGCGTGGAATACAAGAAAGATCGTTGATAAATTGTAAGATTCATAGTATGATTGAAAAAGCAAAAAAAATCCACCTGTGCAGTTGAATGCTCTAAAAAGCATCCAACCAATTCCCGCATTCGCAAAATTCGTGCTTATGCGCTCTTGCGTCTGCTTACGCATCCGCATTTTGCTCATTTAGGAAAGGGTTGCTAATCCGAAAGTGCATTTGTATTGCAATAAATTGCATACAAAATGTACTTTCGGATTGC
>JAAVAG010000002.1 GCA_014804185.1 Lachnospiraceae bacterium | reverse complement strand
CCGACCAGAAATCCGTGGTAAACTGCGCCTGTATGGAATGCGGAAGATGTTCCGGATCGGATTTGGGCGTCAAATATACTTTTCCGCCCTGCCCCAGAACTTCCCTTGTCTTTTCATCAAACACTTCCGTCTCATATACGCTCTCAGGACAGACAGGTTTCACCGGCGGATACACCCAGACAGGATAGGTATTTTCGATCTCCCCCGCCTGAATGGTCAGAGCAAAATGCGTCGGCCTTTCCACAAAATCAAACGTAATCTCCAGCGCACCGGCCTGCGTATGCCCTCCTTTGGGACAATGGATCTCTCCCAGAAGTCCTTCTTTCACCACATTTTTCCCTGCCGCGTTTCTTCGCATGTCTTCCTCTTCCTGCAGCCGGAATCTGAGTTCTCCCACAATGTCTGTTTTTCCGAAATTTGCCACCAGTATATCCGCCCGCAGCGATTCCCCGGCCTCATAGGTATATCGATCCAGGAGCAAAAGCGGCAGGCTTTCCCGGAAAAATTTTCTGAAGTGCTCCGGCCTTGCAAAGTCATAGGGCTTTGGCTCCAGATGGGAATTCATCATCCCCACCAGTGCCGTCCCCTGCCCCGGAAAGTCCTGCAGTCCCAGCAAAGAAATACCGGAGAGTTCCTTTGTCCGCAAGGCGGCCTCCACCTCCTCGCGGTACCCGATCCTGGAGAGCTGTCCGGTAGCTTCCACATACCGCTCCCAGACATTTTCCAATTTCATTGCTTTCACTTTCTCCTGGATAATGCGCAGATTGGCCGGATCCGAGATACCGTGAAACAGGGAAAGTTCCGCAAAATCCGGAAGCACTTCAAATTGTCCCACCTCAAAGCTGAACACAGGCTTTTCAAATTCCTTTCGGATGATGCGCATGCTCTCGTCATAATTTGTTTTTGCGTTTGGGTACTGCCTGTTGATATAGCCTCCCATCCCTGCAAAAGTACCTCTGATTGCCGCGTCGCGGCAGCCCGTCGAAGTATAAAAATCGCTGTTAGGATCACAGCCCTGCCATCCGTAGAAAGCATTGGAACCGTTGGCAAAAAGCCTTGTGTCATCCAGGGCATGCGCCAGTTCCAGCAGTTCATCCATTCTTCTGCGTCCTGTTTCCCCAGCATGCAGTTCATTTCCAAAAGTCAGCATCACAAAAGAAGGGTGATTCGCCAGCATCCCGATTACGGCCTCCAGTTCCGTCCTATAATAAAGGAAACTTTCCTCCGATTCAAACGCGCTCTGCGGATTCCAGTGGGACAGCTCCGGCTGCATCAGCATCCCCAGCCGGTCCGCTGCCTCGAAAGCCGCCTCCGGAGGACAGTGAGAATGAAAACGGACACAGTTCACCCCGTATTCCCGATATTGCTTCAAAATCTCCATCCAGCGCTCTGTCTCCATGGGTGGGTATCCTGTCTCCGGAAATTCCCCGCAGTTCGCCTCGCTTCGAAGAAAAATCACGCGGCCGTTTAACGCAAGCCGTCCATGACCGTTATCGCCAAAGCTGCGAATTCCGAATGTAACGCGCTTTTCATCCACGGTTTTCTCTGTCTCTGCCCTTTCCCGTCCGCACGCCTGCATCAGCGCTGCTCTCATCTCATAAAGGTTCCCCTCTTCTTCGTCCCAGAGCCTTACTCCCTGTGCCAGAGACAGATCCTCGATCCGAATTTCCTGTTCCCTGCCGCCTCCCTGGATTTCCACCTGCACCGCCGCGCTGTGTGTGAGCGCTTCCGATTCCAGAACAAGACATCCCCGCCACGGCTCTGCGGAGGATATCCGTACTTTTACCCGCAGCTTTCCCTCCACAGGATACACCGACACCGAGGATAAAAACACTTGCTCCTCCGTCCGCAGCCGCAGATAGCCAAGTATGCCGTTCCAGTTCGTCTGGGTCTCGTCCGTGGCGGCGGAAGAATACACAATATCATCATGGGGCAGTCCCGGATAGCTGTTATCGGAGAGAAATGTCACCTCATGCTCCCCGCTCTGCAGCCCGGTCACTTCAAATATGTACGGCGTGCTGATGCTGGCCGGTTTCCAGACAGGAATCTCCTCTCCGTCGATCAGCAGCCTTAACACCCTTGCCCGCTCCGCCTCCAGAAAAATCCGCTTTCCCTCCGGCAGAGACAGCGAGAGTTTTCGGGTAAGCCTGGCCTCTCCCTCATAGGTATACTTTCTTGTAAACCGTGTCGCAATAGGAGTGTCCTGCCGGAAACCCTCTCCCGCATTTCCGATCTCCTGATCCGGATGCCATGCGTTCTTTCCGTAATCCCTGTGCCCCAGCTTACTCTCATCCAATGTCCCCGGCAGTTTCATTTCCCCCGCCGCGGCGTCATTCAGCCTGGCCTGCCAGACTCCTTCCAGTGAAATAAACATATTAATAACCATACCTTTCCACAACCTGCGAACTTTCATACATGCGATTTCATCGCATGTATTGCGCAGGCACAATATTCGCAAGACGAACAAGTTCGTCTGTGAAAAATCTTGATTTTTCACACTATTCTCTCCAGTATCCGGACCGGCTGCGAGACAACCGTACAGTTGTCTGGAATATCCGTGTTCACCACTGCGCCCGCTCCGATTTTCACATTGTTCCCGATTGTTATGCCGCCGATGAGAACCGCACCTGCCCCGATCAGACAATTGTCTCCGATCACCGGCGCTTTCCTGTCCACCTCTCCCACGGTCACATTCTGATAGATCCAGCAATTCTCCCCGATCACCGCAAACCGGGAGACGAAAATCCCGTGCAGCCCGTGGGGAAGACTGGGAATGCCCTTAAACACCGCATCAGGCCCTACATAGCCTCCATGCCGGTGGGCGCACCTGCTCATCCGGAATGTCAGAATATCCCTGACCAATCCGTTTTTGGCTCTCTGCTGCCGCCGGTACAGTCGCCAGAATCCATTCAGGTCATTGCCTCTCGAATAATCAATTATCTTTCTTCTGATGCTCACAGTGCTCTCTCCTCTGGTATCTTATTTTTCCGGAATCACAATATATTTTCCTGCCGCCCTCACCGATGGATTTTGCAGTACCTCCTCCAGTTGTTCCAGACCGATTGTACCGCACACCATACTCTGCACGTCCAGCCTGCCGGAATCGATCAGCTGCAGAGCCCTCTGCTGTGTGCAGGGATTGATATAGGACGCTTTAATCGTCAGTTCTTTCCGGAAGATTTCAAACGGCATTACCGCGATCTGCGCATCCGGCTTTGTAAGACCGAACAGCATGACAGTTCCTTTCTTTCCCGCAAGTGCAATGGCCTGTTCCATGGTTGACGGAAGTCCCGCACACTCGATCACCGTGCGGATCCATGTAAATCCGGCCTCCGCCAGACGGGCGCCAGTATCCTCCGTCAGCGGGTCAATACATATGTCGGCTCCCAGTTTTGCCCCTATCTCTCTTTTCTTTTCCACCGGCTCCAGCAGCGCCGCTTTGGACGCTCCCGCCAGTTTTGCCAGCTGAAGCATAAGCAGCCCGATCATACCGCCTCCGATAATGACCACCTGACTGCCGGGGCGGATCTCACACAGATCGATCCCGTGCAGACAGCACGCCGCCGGTTCCGCCATAGCGCCCTGCTCAAACGTCGTATGTTCCCCCAAAAGGTACACCTGGCTCTCGTTCACGGCGCAATATTCCGCAAACCCTCCGTTTTGGGTGGTTCCATACCCTATCATGTGCTCGCAGAAATGAACTTCCCCGCCGCGGCAGTAATCACATGCCCCACAGTAACGGTTAGGGTCGATACAAACCCTGTCCCCCACATGAAACCGCCTTACCTCACTGCCCACAGCGGCGATGACTCCCGAAAACTCATGTCCGAGAATCGCAGGCGGATTGACTTCTGCCGCCCCTTTGTCGCCCTCATAGATATGAACGTCCGTTCCGCATACACCGCATGCCTTTACCTGTATCAGCACCTCCTCCGGTCCTGGCTCCGGAACGGCGCTCTCCTGCACTCTCAAATCATGTCTTCCATAAAAAACCGCGCTTTTCATCCGCTTTCCTCCCGTTTTCCTCTGTTCTCCCTCTTTTTTCCCGATTTACACAATCGCACCACAAAACAACGGATGTCACGCTCTGCGTGCCATCCTTATGTTTAAGCAAAACCGCTGCCCGCATCTGCACTGTTGCAGATACGGACAACGGTTCCCTGATCCGGGATATATTCTCATTTAAAACTCCCCCCAGCAATCAACGGTCTGTAAGACTTTCAGCGCACAGAACAATCTCCGCAGCATCCTCATACTCCTCCATCCTCTCGTCCGTCAGAATCGTTCCCGATGTCAGCGCTCCGAAAGTCACCGAACTGATCGTCCCGAATTTGCTGTGGTCACAGAGCACGTATGCCCTCCGGCACTGCTCCATCGCCGTCTTTTTGACCAGCGCCTCGCTGTCATCCGGCGTGGTAAAGCCCGCTGCCCTGCTGACCCCGTTGCTTCCGAAAAAGCCCACCGAAAAATGGTAATCTTTCAGCGCAAGCACCGCCATGGTTCCCACCACCGCTTCCGTGGAACTTTTCAGGGTGCCCCCCGCCAGAATCACATGCATTCCCGCAGCGGCAAGTCTCTGGGCATGCGCCACGGCGTTGGTCACAAAAGTAACCTTTTTTTCTTCTATATAATCCAGCATATACCCGGTGGTGGTTCCGGCGTCAAGATAGATGAAATCCTGCGGTCTGATCAGGGAAGCCGCATATTTCGCAATGCGGATTTTTTCCTCCTTATTGACCTCCGATTTCTGAGCCACCGTAGGCTCCGCGGCAAGATAGACACTGTCCGCGCGCACGGCTCCGCCGAACACTTTCACCAGACGTCCCGCCTTATCCAGCAGCGTGATATCTCTTCTCGCAGTAGATTCGGAAATATCCAGAAGCTTCGTAAGTTCTGTCACCGTGACGCTTCTTTTCTCCTCCAGAATCCTCAGGATCATACTGTATCTCTGCTCCGATAACATGCGTTCCTCCATTTTCCCGCCGGGCTTATCAAATCCCCGGCCGGTTCTTCTTATATTCCGCTACATCTGTCTCCAGAACAATCTTGCGGATGGGCAGTATCTTTCCCGGAGAGACGGACAATTCATCCACTCCCATGGCAAGAAACTCTCTGGTAAGTTCTGTGTCTGCGCCCAGTTCTCCGCAGATTCCCGCCCAGATTCCCGCCTTGTGTGCGTTTTCCACCACCAGCGAGATCATCCTGAGTACCGCGGGATGATGCGGATCATAAAACTCATCCAGCGCCGTGTTCTGCCGGTCGATGGCAAGCAGATACTGGGTCAGGTCGTTTGTACCGATGCTGAAGAAATCCACTTCTCCCGCCAGCTGGTCGCTGATAATCGCCGCGGCCGGCGTCTCGATCATAATTCCCTGCTCCGGATTCCCATATTGGATTCCCTGACTGTCCAGTTCTCTCTTCACTTCCTCCACGATTTCCCGGATCCTGCGCACCTCCCCCACACTGGTGATCATGGGGTACATGATGGCAAGTTTTCCGTACGCACTTGCGCGGAAAAGCGCTCTAAGCTGGGTCTTGAATATCTCGGGCCTGGTCAGGCAGATTCTGATAGCGCGGCATCCCAGCGCCGGATTTTCTTCCTTTGCCATCTCAAAATAATCGCACTGCTTATCCGCGCCGATATCCAGCGTGCGGATAATCACCCGCTTCTGCCCCATGGTCTCCGCCACTGGCTTATAAACCCGGAACTGCTCTTCCTCCGTTGGATAATGATCGCTCTCCAGATAAATAAATTCGCTTCGAAACAGCCCGATTCCGCCTGCGTCATTCTGAAGAACCACAGCCAGATCCTTACTGTTGCCAATATTAGCATACAGCATGATTTTCTGACCGTCAAGAGTGATGTTCTCCCTGCCTTTCAGAGTCTGGAGAAGCTGCCGCTTTTCCGCCTCTTCTCTCTGCGCCTGCTGCAGTCTCGCATAAGTTTCCTCATCCGGATCCACATAAAACAGGCCGTTTGTCCCGTCCACAATCCCCAGTTTCCCGTCCAACGTCTCATCCGGCGGCAGCGCCGTACCGATCAGTGAGGGAATTCCCATTGTTCTGGCAAGAATCGCCGTATGAGAATTGGAAGAACCGTGAATCGTGACAAAGGACAGAACCTTGTCCTTGTCAAGCTGTACGGTCTCGGAAGGCGCAAGATCATCCGCCACAATGATCACCGGCTCCTGCGTATGGATCCCTGTTTTCTCTCCTCCCTGCAGAATCGTCAGCAGACGCCCGGAAATATCTTTCACGTCAGCCGCCCGGCCCCGCATATAATCGTCCTCCATGGACGCAAACATCTGTGAAAAATTATCTGCCGTCTGCGCCACCGCATACTCCGCATTGACGCTTTGTGTCCGAATGATATTTTCAATGGACTCCTGATAGTCCCCGTCCTCCAGCATCATCTGGTGAATCTCAAAAATAGCCGCATTTGCCTCGCCCACTTCCTGCAGCGCTTTCTCATACAGCCTGCCAAGCTGCGCCATTGCTTCTTTTGTGGCCTCCCGGCAGCGGATCACCTCCGCCTCGGCATCCTCAACCCTGATGCGTTTTACCTGCCGTCCGTCGTCTTCCCTGGCATAAACCTGGATCTTTCCGATGGCAACCCCGCCGAATACACTCTTTCCGCTATATACCTGCATCCTGATACCCCTCTGCGCGCTGCGGCGCGCCCTCTGATCTTCAGGTTGAATACGCATTTTTATTCAACCTTTATCTTAACATAAGGACAACCCGCGGAGCACGGTGTCCGTTGTTTACGCATTCCGGGCAGTGCCAAAGACACTGCCCTTGTCAAATGTTACAGATTCTCCTGCATAAACTTGCTCACCGCTTCATATGCCGCGTCCTCGTCGTCGCCGTCAAATGTAAGGATCACTTCATTGCCCTTCTTCACGCCAAGGCCCATGATCCCGAAAATTTTCTTGCAGTCTCCCGCCTTTCCGTCTTTTGACAGTTTGACGCTGCAGGTAAATGCTTTCGCCGCCTTTACCAGTTCTCCTGCCGGACGCGCATGGATTCCCTCAGGGTCTGTGATTACATACTTAAACTCTCTCATGATCATTCTCCTTTATTTTTATGATTTTTATAATTCCGTTTCCACATTCTTTTTCAGCAGCCCCAGCAAACCTGTGGAAACCAGGGTTCCCACCACCAGAGCCACCACATACATCACTGCGTTTCCCACCACCGGGAACACGAAGATTCCTCCGTGAGGCGCCATCAGCGTACACCCAAACAGCATGGACAGCGCGCCTGCAATGCCGGAACCGACGATACAGGACGGAAGTACTCTGAGGGGATCGGATGCGGCAAAGGGAATCGCACCCTCTGTGATAAAGGCCAGCCCCATAATAAAGTTGGCAGGACCGGATTCCCGCTCTTCCTTTGTAAACTTCTTCCTAAAAAGAAGAGTTGCCAGCGCAATGGCACAGGGAGGCGTCATTCCGCCTACCATAACCGCCGCCATGATATCGTAATTTCCCGCCGCGATGGCAGCCGTACCGAACACATATGCAGCCTTGTTGAACGGTCCGCCCATGTCGATGGCCATCATGCCGCCCAGAATCAGTCCCAGAATCACCTTGCTGGTTCCGCCCATGCTGGTGAGTCCGTTGTTCAGAGCCGTGTTAAGACCTCCCATAATCGGTTCCACCACAAAGGACATTGCCAGTCCCATCAATAATATGCCAACAAGAGGGTAGATCAGCACAGGCGCAATCTTTTCCAAAAACTCCGGCAGGTGGTCGCACAGTTTGCGCAGCAGAACCACAATATATCCGGCCAGAAAACCTGCCGCCAGTGCTCCCAGAAAACCGGACTTTCCGCCGGAGGCGATCATGCCGCCCACAAAACCAAGCGCCAGCGCCGGTCTGTCTCCAATGGCCATGGCAATAAAGCCTGCCAGCACCGGAAGCATAAAACCGAAAGCGACGTCTCCCAAATTCTTAAACCATGCGGCCACCGGCGTAATTGTACCAAAATTTTCCCTGTCGGCCAGTTCCAGCGCATTCATATCCACACAGATTCCATCGATCAGAAACGCGATTGCAATGAGTATACCGCCGCCCACCACGAACGGCAGCATATGAGAGACACCGTTCATAAGCTGGGTATAGATCTGATGCCCTGCACTCCCGCCGCTCTTCTGGGAAGCTTTTGCGGCAGACTGTGCGCCCGCGGCTCCATGATACACTGGCACATCTCCCGAAATCGCCCGGTCCAGCAGTTCTCCCGCCTTGCTGATACCGTCGGAAACCTGGCACTCGATCACTTTTTTTCCGTCAAAGCGGTCCATGGGAACCTGGGCGTCCGCCGCAACAATAATACAGTGGGCTTCCTGAATGTCCTGGGGCGTCAGCACATTCTTGGCGCCTCCGGAACCTCTGGTCTCGATTTTGACATAGCAGTTTCTCTCCTTTGCCGCCTTTTCAATTCCCTCGGCCGCCATATAAGTGTGTGCAATTCCGGTAGGGCAGGACGTGACTGCCAGGATTTTCACTCCCGCCGTGTCTGCTGCCGCCGTATTCTGCAGTCTCTCGTCGATATCCGCCTTCTCCTCGTCCGCCCTGTCAATGATGGCAAGAAACTCGTCCACGGTCTCCGCCTTTCGCAGAGAATCGGAAAACTCCTCATCCATCATCAGCACGGACAGTTTGCTCAGCACGTCCAGATGCACGTTATCTTCCGTGTTGGGCGCCGCGATCAGAAAGAGCAGATTCACCGGCTCGCCGTCCAGCGCGTCAAAATCCACTCCGTCTTTGATGACCATGGCCGCAAGTCCCGGCCTGCTCACCGCATCACATTTTCCGTGCGGAATGGCGATGCCTTCGCCTATGCCGGTAGTGCTCTCCTCCTCCCTGGCATATACCTGTCTCCGATACGCCTCCCTGTCGTTGATCTTACCGCTTTTTACCATCAGATCAACGGCCTGATCCAGCGCCTCACTTTTGTCCTTCGGCGCGGCCGAAAGGGAAATGCTTTGTTTGTCCAGCAAATCCGTGATTCTCATCTTAATCCCTCCTGCTCCTCTTTTTTAACGCTCTCCTCCGCCGCAGATGATCCGCCGCGGGTCATCCGCCTGTCACCTGGCGGTATACCTCCATAACCTCTTCTTTGGTGGCCAGCAATTCCGAAAACGCACTGGCACTCCCGGCGGAAAGTCCCATATGGAACGCATGTCTGTAATCATTCTTTTCCATCCAGCCCGCCAGAAATCCGGCCACCATGGAATCCCCCGCGCCCACACCGTTCACCAGAGTTCCCTTCGGCGCCGGAGAGGCATGCACACTTCCGTCCCCTGCCGCCAGAACGGCTCCCTGACCGGCCATGGACACCAGCACATTGACCGCTCCCATCTCCCGCAGCTTTTGTGCATAAGGAACCACTTCTTCTCTGGTCTTTAATTCGACACCGAATATTTCACCCAGTTCATGGTTATTGGGTTTCACCAAAAAAGGGCGAAACTCCAGCACGTTGACCAGCAGATCTCTGGTGGCATCCACCACCACCATCACATCCCGTCCTTTCAGCCTCTCCATGATCTTTCTGTAGATATCATCCGGCAGAGAGCCGGGAATACTGCCGGCCAGCACTAGCACATCCCCGTTTTCCAGGACGTCCAGTTTTGCCATCAGCCGGTCGGTAAGCGGGCCGCTGATGGTCGGGCCGCATCCGTTGATCTCCGTCCCCTCAATGGATTTCAACTTCAGATTGATCCTGGAATATCCCTCTTCCACTTGGATAAAATCTGATCTGACACCCATCTCTTCCACACGCCGGACGATCTCCTCTCCGGTAAAACCTGCGACAAAGCCCAGCGCCGTGCTCTCAATGCCCAGATTTCCCAGCACCATGGAGACATTCAGTCCCTTTCCTCCCGGAAGCATCAATTCCGAGCACGTGCGGTTTGTAAGTCCAAGCCTGAAGTTCTCCACTGAGACGATGTAGTCCAAAGACGGATTAAATGTAACTGTGTATATCATCCCGTTTCCTCCCTCTTCGTTTTATATCTGTATTATACAATCAAAATCAGTCAAAATCAATCAATCTAATCCACAAAGTATGCAATTGTTTTTTGTTGATTTTGCATAATTTTGGTTGATGTTAATCGTTTTTGACCGATTTGCTTTTCATGTGCCTGCGTCAGTCATTACTGATCATGCACAAATACCAATAAATTATACCTGATCTTTATGGGCAGACGTTTTAATAGTAATCGGATTTACAGATTTCATCAATTGATGGATTGCTTTTTTCACCATATGATGTATATTTTTAGATATAGACTGGATGATACAAGGAGGAATCACAAGAAATGGAACATTACTATTCAGATACTTTGTGCAAAGCGCTCCGTCTGCTTTATTTTCAGGCGGATCAGTCCAAATTTCCCGAAGGCGTGCAGCTTTTGGAGAAAGCGGTAAAAGCTGAGGAGCCTCATGCATTCTATTTTCTGGCCAGGTGCTACGGCTGGGGCGACGGAAATGTAAAAGAAGATGAGAAGAAAGCAAAAAATTTGTCCAAACGCGGTATTGAACTGGGCAGTGACCTCTGCGTACTGGGTGCGGACCGCATGGATATTTTGAAAGGCGATGTGAAAGATGCCATGACCGGAACGCTGAAAGATGCGTTTGACGGTGTTCTTGCCATGGCGGAAAACGGAGAACCCATGGCACAGTACGCAATCGGACTGTTTTATTTCTGGGGCGATATGCTTCTTAATTTTCAGAAACCGTCAAAGGAAGATTTCGCAAAATTTGAAAGGGAAAATGCCGCCCAGGCTTTAAACTGGTTCCGCCGCTCAGCAGAACAGGGCTGTATCCCCGCTTTCCGGAACGCTTTTAACAGCGTGCGAAACGGTACAAACGGTGTAATTAAAAATCTGGATGCTGCGCTCCGCTGGGCGGAAACCATGGACGGCAAAGTGGATCTGCGGGATTATTACCATTCTTTTATTCTGGAATATCAGAAAGCAAAGCGCTATGACGATGCGATCCGCTGGTGTGAGAGGGGCGTCCGGGACGGCATCATGGACTGCACCATTGACCTGGGGGTGGCTTACCTTTATGGCGACAGAGGCGTGCAGAAAGACGAAACAAGAGCGCTGCAGCTTTTTCTTTCGGCGGCGGAGGCCGGGGAAGCGTACGGCAGCTATAACGCGGGCCGCTGCTATTATAATGGCTGGGGCTGCGCAAAAGATTATGCCAAAGCTTTCCAGCACTTCGATGAGGCTTGCCGGGGCGGCCATCCGACTGCCAAATGGTTTCTCACATATTGCTACTTCTGGGGGCGTGGAACCCAGCCAGACTATGAGATGGCTGTCCGCATGATGAACGGTCTTATAAAAGAACGGCAGGATTACCCCAAGGAGCTGATGGGTTACTGCTGTCTCTATGGCAAGGGCATTTACGCCGATATTGTCCGCGGAAAACGTCTCCTGGAGGAGGCTGCACAGGCCGGAAACGGCCAGGCATGGATGTTTTTGGGCGACATGTACGACCAGGCGATAGGTGTTCCCGAAAATATATCTATGGCCGTATCCTGCTATCAAAAAGCTGCTGACAAAAAAATCGACGGGGCCGCTGACGCTCTGGGACGTTATAAGAAAACTCTGTTGGGAAAATGGAAAAGACGCGAGGGCTGACCGTAAATCCAATTATTCTGAAAAAGGTTCACCATACATTCCGGTGAACCTTTTTCCGTGCCTTTCCTTTATTCACATGTCTTTGTAAATTCCGAAAAATACAAGTTTATTTCTTTCATTCTGCTCTCCTGCTTTACATGAAAAGGACAGCGGCTTTCACAATGTCCGCATTGTACACAGGCATCTGCATGAACAGGTAACTTTTGATAGTGTCCTTTTGCCATTTCATCCCCGGCAAGAGCCAGATCGTAATATTTATTGATAAGTCCCACATCCAAACCCATCGGGCAGGGCTGACAGTGGTTGCAATAAACGCAGATACCATCTGCATCCTGCGGTGTAAATTCACCAATCAGCGAATAGTCCTTTTCTTCCGGTGTAGCTGTTACATATTCCAGCACCGTATGTAAATCCGCCATATTGCGGATCCCCGGTAAAACAGTCATCACCGCAGGGCGATCAAGCGCATACTGAATACATTGTGCATGCGTCAGCGCACGCTTGAACAGGGATGTTTTTGCATCCAGAAGCTGCCCTCCGGCAAACGGCTTCATAACTGATATTCCGATTCCCATGCATTCACAGTCCCGATACAAAGCCGCCCGTTCCGCAGCTTCTCCAATCCCGTAGGTCCCTTTCTGATAATCATAAGCGGGATTTATGCTGAACATAAACATATCCACCAGCCCCGTTTCGAGAATCCTCCTTGCAATGCCCGGGTCATGGGAGGAAAATCCAAGATGTTTGATTTTACTTTCTGCCTTTAGTGATTTCATATAGTCCCACAGGCCGCCATTCATCACGATTTTTAAATCATCCATATCATCAACACAGTGAATAAAGCCAATATCTGTATATTTTGTATCCAGCAGCTTCAGTTCCCATTCAAACTGAACTTTGATTTCATCCAGGTTCCGTGTCCAGCCATATTTGCCTCTATTATAAACTGCTCCGAAATGCATTTGGGTGATGACTTCTTCCCTGCGTCCGTCAGATGCCGTTGCATAAGCAAAAAACGGGGCCTGCTCAGAGGGAGCCATGTCAAAATAATTGATTCCACTCTGAATCGCGGCATCGATCACATCAACCATCTCCTGCTCTGTTCCGGTAATACTGCCGCTGCCAAGACCTATTACACTGATTTTTTCTCCACCATGTGGTAAAGTACGATATTCCATAATGTCTCTCCTTATCCTTGGTGCC
The DNA here is from genome assembly GCA_014804185.1 of Lachnospiraceae bacterium. Taxonomy (GTDB): domain Bacteria; phylum Bacillota; class Clostridia; order Lachnospirales; family Lachnospiraceae; genus Acetatifactor. The sequence continues at coordinate 3,434 of JAAVAG010000002.1, read as the reverse complement.
TGTATATCATCATATACCATAAGCAGGGGAACCTGCCGCTGAGCAGCATGCTTCCACACACATTCATCTATATAGTGGATCAGTACGGTCTGTTCACACTTGAGTATCCCCGCTTTTTATAGTTCTATTTCAGGCTCCGCCCGAATTCTCTCAGTTCATTCAATTTTTCTTCGGATATGTTCTGCTTTCCGAACGCTGAATAGATTCCCATATCCTCTAAATTCAGATAGTTCAAAAAGGAATTCTGATATTCATAAATTGCGCCGCTGTATACATGGTCACTTCCGGAACTGAGAATCAGCGCCGCTTTTTTCAGATTTTTCGGCTTATCCAGTGCATAAATTCGATTAACAGCACATTGAAGCTGCCCTGTAAAGCTGTGATAATAAACAGGCGAGGCAAGGACAATCATCTCCGCTTCCTCTAAAATCGGATAAATCTCCTGCATATCATCCTGCTGCACACATTTGCCCTCACCCTTGGTATGACAATACTCACATGCAAGGCACCCGGCAATCTTTCTTTGACATACCGGCACCACTGTAATATTGTGGCCGTTTTCACTGGCTCCTTCAACGAATGCCTCTACCATTGCCGCTGTATTTCCGCCAGGACGCGGACTTCCGTTCAATACTAAAATGTTCATGCTTCCTCCTGTCTGCTTTCTAATTACAAAAAGCCCTTTAGTTGAATCAATGGTCAAAATGTGCGGAAACTTCTTTCAGACTTTCTATAATAGGCAAATGCTGCGGACATACCCGCTCACACTGGCTGCATCCAATACAGTCTTTCGCCCTACCAAACTTCTCTGCCAAAATATCGTAATTTGTGAAGTTGACCGTCCAGTCTTTCTCCTCAAGATGTTCCCGCATATCCTCATTGTACAATGAGAAATACTGTGGAATGGCAATCTTCTTTGGACAACCCTCGGTACAATATGAACATCCGGTACAAGGTATGGCGATCTGCCCGTTAATGATATCTGCTGCCTTGTAACAAAGCGACATTTCCTCATCTGTAAGAGGCCTGAAATTTTCCATATAACTAATGTTGTCCTCCATCTGCCCAATGTTCGACATTCCGGAGAGTACTACCATTACATGATCAAGGGATGCCGCAAAACGGATTGCCCAACTCGGCACAGACATATCTGCCTCATGATCCTTGAACAATTTTTCAGCCTCTTCGGGAACACGCGCCAGTGTACCGCCTTTGACAGGTTCCATAACAATGACAGGTTTGCCGTGTTTTACAGCAACCTCATAGCATGCGCGGGACTGCACCCATTCGCTCTCCCAATCCAGATAGTTGATCTGCAGCTGGACAAATTCCATTTCAGGATGTTTCGTAAGTATCTCGTCAAGTAATTTTGCGGAATCGTGGTAAGAAAATCCGGCATGCTTCACAAGTCCCTGTGCTTTCTTTTCTAAAAGCCAATTAAAACAGTCGAATTTTTCGTATTTCGGCAGCATGGAACTCTCGATGCCGTGCAGCAGGTAATAATCAAAATATCCGGCGCCGGTTTTCTCAAGCTGTGAACGAAAGACTTTATCCCGATCTTCCAGGGAATTGAAAAAAGCAGCGTGGAGCTTTGTTGCAAGCGTAAAACTGTCCCTTGGATAACGGTCAACCAGTGCAGTCTTTGCTACTCCCTCGCTGGCAAAGGCATTATACATCAAAGCAGTATCAAAATAGGTAAATCCTTTTTCCATAAACAAATCCACCATCTTTTTAACCTGCTCGATATCTACGTCGACGGCATTTGTTTTGTCCAGTACCGGCATACGCATTAAACCAAAACCAAGTTTTTTCATGTTGTTATCCCTCCAATTATTAACCTTATTGTTTATTTCAAGGTCTTTGTAATCCAAAAATACACATCTACGCCCCATACATCCTCAAGGTTTGACTCGTAGGCCTCCTGGACAGCCTCTGTCAGGCCCTCTATATCCGTATAGTACCCCACAGGCGTTGCCGTAATATTTACCCCTTCCATATCCTTAAAGTAAAAACGGAGCTGCCCGCCGCTGAACAGATACAATTCTCCGGTCTTTACATCAGCTATGGTCTGTTCGTCATCTCTGGTGTAATTTCCCCGGACGCTCTGCGCCACAAACCCCTCTTCTTCCTCATAGGTATAAGCAGGGAATAACAGTGCACTGCCGGAAAGATAATTCAGCATAGTCATGGCTGCATCGTTGTTATACATGTTGACGTTCCACTCTTTCGTCCCATCACGTCCAATGCGTACTGATATTGCGTTCTCCAGAACTTCGCCGCCATCGTCTGCATCTCCGGCATCTGATTCTTCAGAGGGATCGCTGTCCAAATTCGCATCCTCAGAGGACTGTTTCGGATTTATCACCTCCGCAGGAGGCTTACCCGGATCTTCTGCCGTGCCGCCACAGCCGGAAAGCAATACTGCGCTGCACACCAATAGTAAAGCCAAAACCCTCATTGTCATTTTTTTCATATCCATATGTCTCCTTTCCCTTTGCCGCCCAGTACAATTTCATGGTGTTTCCACCTTTGTCCGGACTTAAGTCTCATTTTCATTGATCAGATTTATTATGCTTACCTGCTTTATTTTCGCGGAGAAAGCCCATGCAAAAATGTAAAACAGTGTCGGCAGGATAAAAAGCGGGAGGATATTCCCAAGAATACTGAATCCCGAACGGAACTGACCTATCCCAAAATTCTTAAGAATCATGCTTACTGCCCCGTCTGCCGCAACAGCAGAGACCAAAAGCCCGCATACCGTACCCGCAACAGAAACGATCAGAAACCGGAATGCAAAGGAACGCCTGAGTTTCTTTGTCGATAGTCCCATACTCTTATAGACAGCCATCGTACCAGCCTCATAAGTCAGAAGTTTCCCTGTGGAAAGAGCTACAGAAATCAAAATAAAAAACGCCGCCACCAGATAGATTACACCGATCAGTCCATGCATCATGGCAACGATACCATCTAACCCTGACCAACTGTTGGTATGTACATCGATCCCACGGTAATTCTTCTGCAGATAATTCATCGCGTAATCCCGCATGGCACCATCTTCCAAAACATAGTGGTAACACCAGATAAATCCGGTAATATCGCCGATTTTGGAATACCCCTCCATGCTCATTCCGATATTGCTGCCCATTCCGTTGGCACATTGATAAATACCGGAGATGCCATACTCCTCCGCCCGTCCGTTCGCCGCCACGCAGACCGTATCCCCAATGCCAAGTTCCAGCTCATTTGCGACGGTTTCCGTGATCAGGATGCTCCCTCCATCCGGCAGCTCTCCTTCCATCAAATGAAACCATTCAATATCATTCAGCACATTTGCCTCATATTCCTGCCCGTTTACGGTAACGCTTTGCATGGCAAGCTCATAAGTTTCCCGGATCGGGGAATACCAGTTTATCACCCGTTCAATCTCATCCATA
>JAAVAG010000001.1 GCA_014804185.1 Lachnospiraceae bacterium | reverse complement strand
GCTGCAATACGGCATATATACAGCGCTGCGCCAGATATGTTCCTATTCGTATATCCCTGCCTGGGACGAAGCGCTGTTTCTTCTTCCTATGAGTGTTTTTGAAAAAGAATTTCCTGACGCGCCGGTATTTGCTTTTCTCGCCAACGCAAAAGAGAGTATGGAAGAAATACTTCTGGAAGAAGTACAGAAATGTACCGACGGAAGAGGCGTGGATATTAACGGCATATCATACGTCTACCGTACAGCCGGAAAATTGAACCAGCTTGCAGATTTGCGGGTACGGTTGGCGGCGCTTCGCCTTACCGGGTACAGTCTCTGCGGAATCATATTTCTGATTGGTCTTTTGAACATGGTAAACAGCGCGCTGACTTCAATGGTGCTGCGGAGGCGGGAATTCGCTATGCTGGAGACGGTCGGTATGACCCGCGCCCAGCTTCGCAGGATGCTGCTGTATGAGAACAGCGCAGGAGGTGTGTTCGGGCTTGCCGCTTTCGTTGTCGGTTCCGTTTTGTCGGGTGCATTGCTGACACAGACATTCGGAGTGGATGTTGCTCCGATTTCACTTCCGGCGATGGGAATCTTACTCTTTCTGTTCGCTGCCGGCGGTGTGACTGCGGAACTTTCCTATCGGATGCTGACCAAAACATCGCTGAACGAGCGGGTAAGACTTGGAGAGTGAAGCGATTGGAACGGCAGAGAACCCAGAGAGCAGCTGCAAAGTCTGATTTTTAAAGTGAAGGATTGACAATGCCCCGGGCATGGGCGTATAGTAAAAGCAGATTTGAAAGAAAGGCGGGTTGAAAGACGGAATGATTAAGATTACTTGCTGAGACAGAAACTTTATAGGCATGACAGGTATTTGTTGTGTACCAGCAGGAAAAATCATTCTGGCGGACATGCTGTTTATAGAGATAAACGAAAGTGCAGAAGATTTTCTGCACTTTTTTGTCTGAACAGGCGGCTTGCAAAGCAGGTCTGTGTCTGGGATACATGCGGGAGTGCGGGCAGGGACACGGCGGACCACATGGAAATGGAGGAGAGAATATGGCGAAGAAGAAAAAAGAGCATCAGACATTTGACAGGATGGCGGACCAGAAAAAGAGCATACCGTTTCCCAAAGTAAATCAGAAAGGCGCGGCAAAGGCGTTTCAGCAGAGAAGGACGCAGGGAAGATAAAGGCGGAAGGAGAAGCCGGATATGGACACGCGGGAGAGCCGTTTTGAACAGGCGAAGCAGAAGATTATCGGGGCGGACAGGAAGCGCAGCGGCATNGGCACGCTTTCGGAGAAGACCGTGCATGCCGTTCTGAAACATTATTATGCCCCGNATGAGGATATGCATGAGATNCCCATAGNAAATTATGTGGCGGATATCTATACGGGCACNGAAATCATTGAGATTCAGACCCGACAGTTCAATAAAATGCGTTCCAAGCTGGAGGCATTTCTCCCGCTGTACCCTGTGACAATNGTCTATCCGATCCCCTGCAATAAGTGGGTGGTCTGGATAGACGAGGAGAGCGGGGAACTTACCAAAANGAGAAAGTCGCCCGCCCATGGCACGGTTTATCAGGCATTTCCGGAACTTTATAAGATAAAGATGTTTNTGAAAGATCCCAACCTGAAACTTTGTCTGANGCTTATGGATATGGAAGAATACCGCCTTTTAAACGGCTGGAGCAGGGACAGAAAAAAGGGATCTACGCGCTATGACCGAATTCCCCTGCGCATTNCAGAAGAAGTGGAGATCNGCTGTCTGCAGGATTANATGCAGTTTGTTCCGCAGGATCTTCCGGAATTTTTTACGGTAAAAAGCNTTGCCGCATCCGCTCATATCCGCCCGCAGCTGGCGCAGGTAGTCATGAATCTGCTCTACTACGCGGGAACGGTAAAGAGGGTGGGNAAGGAAAGCAGATCCTGGCTCTATNAAGTCACAAAGTGACGGNCGCTGTCTGTGCGGCGCGCGTCAGATGTTGTCCGCGCCTGGCGGCGGGGCGGACTGGATTTTCTGCTGACGTATCACGTAGGAAAACGCGTCGATGCGGGAAAAGCCCATGGCGCGCAGTCTGCGGATGTTTTCCTGAACATCCCTGCGTGTATTGTATTTGGGAATGAGCGGCACGCGGATCAGAATCTTNTGGGGATCAATCTGTTCCTTTAGTTTTTCCAGATTTTGCAGCACCCGGGCATTATCCCATCCGGTATAGGAGCGGTAAATGTCCGGGTGCAGATCTTTTATGTCCACNATGTAGCTGTCTATGGCATCCATGGCCTTTTCCAGATTTTCCGGCGGCACGTTCAGGGAGGTTTCNGCGGTTAGACGCCAGTCAGGCGGACAGATCTGNCGGAAAGCCCGGATAAAGTCCGCATGCAGCAGGGATTCNCCGCCGCCAAAGGCAATGCCNCCTCCGGTGGCGAGAAAGTACAGATGATCGACTNTTACCTTTTCCAGAAGCTGCCCTGGGGTGACGGGCTGAAAGAGGCCCTGGGAAGACCAGGCTTCGGGATTGATACAATAGCGGCACTGTAGCGGGCAGCCGTACGCCCCAACCAGCGTGGTTACACCCTCGCCGTCCATTCCCAGGCGGTGTCTGTTTATGGAAATCAGGGGAAGCATATAATCACTCATATTGTTACCGTCATTCATTGGCGGGTTCTCCGTCGGGAATACACACAGCGTCCGCCGGCTCATAGGGGGCGATATCTCCCTCGATTGCCAGTTCTCCCTCGATTTCGCTGCCTGAAGCATTATCCGTCCCGCTCTCTGTGATATCCTGTGTCCCGTTTTCAGGATCTTCCTCCGTTTGATTTTCCAAAGTATTTGAAGTATCACTGCTGTCGTTTTCCACAGCATTATTCGTGCTGCCTTCTCCTGTATCCGTATGCTCCGTGGAGACCGGATCTTCCTCGTCGGGTGCGAGGTTGCCTGGCATATCTTCCCCGTAAAGCGTGGTATCGCCGGCCAGATCTTCTTCCATAGCAGGCGGATCGCTGAAAAGGGATGTGGGAGAGCAGGCCGTCATGGACGCGCACACACCTGTGGACAGGCCAACCACTGCCACTGCTTTACCCAGACCCTGGCGTATAGCCAGTTCCCGTTCCAGAAAGCGCAGTTCCGATTCACATTTGGGGCAGGTGCCCCTGCATTCTCCCTGGTAGGTGCATTCTGATATAACCAGGGAAATGTCGTTGGCCTCCGCAATCTGTCTGCGGATCTCTTTCAGCGCTCTGCATTTTTCTTTTCCTCTCATATGGCATCTCCTCATATTTTACTGTTTTTTTTGTATTTACTTCATGCTTGGAACCGGCTTTTTTGCTGTTCCGTCTGCAAAAGATACGCTTGATAGGGGGCGGTTTATGGAGAACTTCGGTTTCTTTCGCGGATTTTCCGGAGGGGCTACAAAAAAGCTTAAGAAATTGGCAATGGATTCTTAAACTTTCCGTCAAAATTGTTTCACTTCCGGGCTGTTTAATGATGCCGTGAGGGGAAATGCTGTATGCGCAGCGGAAAGGAAAGAGGAGAGATGAAAAAGAAATTTATGGTTTTTGCGATGGCTTTGTCGCTGTTTTGCGGAGCACTGGCCGGATGTGGGAAAGCAGACGGGGAGACAGGAGGCGGAACCGGAACGCAGGGCGGATTGCCGGGCAGCGGCGGGCAGGAGAGCCAAAAGGGCGGCTATACGGAAAAGGAGATCACACTGCCGGATGGGCTGGAGGCTTCCTCCATCGTCATGCTGGAACGGGAGAGAGAATTGTTGAAAGTATATTTTCGGGAGGAAAATGAGGAGGAGACAGGCCTGAGAGCGTATACTTATGACGGGAAGTCGGGCTGGACGGAGGTGACGCCCGTGTGGATGCAGGAGTGGAGTCTCCCCAGTGAGGCGTATATATCCTGCAGGGTTCTGCGCGGGAAGGATGACAGGGAGTATTTGTTTGCGGCCTATATCGATCCTGCGGCGGGAGATAATTATGTGGGGCATCTGTTTGCCGTGCAGGATGGGCAGGAGCCGCTTGACATAACGCCCGCGGAGTGGATGCAGCAGGATGAGGAGTTCCATTTTTATGATGTTCCTACGGATCTGACGATTCTGAACAACGGACTGCTGGCGGTGCGCTTTTACAGCAGGACGGTAATCTATGATCTGGCATCGGGGGAAAAGAAGTGGGAAAAGGATGACTACGAGAGTACGGAGCGGATTTACGGAGCGGGAGAGAAATACGCTCTGGTCAGAGGTGATTTCGGGGGAGAACTGAAAGGGATCGAGGTCTATACGCCGGGAGAGGAGGAACCGGAAAGAGTCTGTGAGGCATCCCAGGAAAACGGCGGTGATACCCTTCTGGATATTCTGGAGGACGGAACACTGATCGCGGCAAACAGAAACGGTTTCTTTCGCATGCCGCCGGAGGCGGAACAGACAGGGGAGCCGTTTATAACGGGCAGCGACACCTCATTGTGTGATCTGAATTTGTGGTGTCAGGAGATCAAAGCGGTGGGTGAGACCTATTATGCACTGTTTTACGGAACTGATGAAACCGGCGGAAATGCAGCTCTGATGCAGTATGTTTACGACCCGGAATTGGAACGGCTGCCAGCATTGGAACTGACGCTTTACACACTGTATGAGAGTTATACGCTCCAGCAGGCGGCGGTGCTGTATCATAAGTTGCATCCGGAGGTGGTGATCCGGATAGAGACAGCACTGTCCTATGAGGAGCAGTATGCAGGAAATGCGGATATGGATGATATCAAAACGAGGCTGAACGCAGAACTGATAGCGGGCAAGGCCGCAGATCTGTTCGTTCTGGATGATCTGGATATCCATAATCTGGCGGAGAAAGGACTGTTGGCCGATATCAATGATGTGGTGGAGCCGCTGGAGCGGCAGGGAGACCTGCTGGAAAATATAACGGGAATCTACAGGCGCGAGGACGGCAGCAGATATGCCGTGCCGCTGAAATTTTCCCTGAATCTGTTTGTGGGCAACGAAATTGACACGACAGCCGTTCATGATATGAAATCCCTTGCGGAGGCACTTTCCGGAGAAGAAAATTCTATGCTGGGCGTTATGACCGTGGAGGATCTGGTGGATACCTTTGCCCCCTATTTTATATCCGAAATTATACAGGGGAAACAGCTGGATACAGAGGCTCTTGCGGAGTATCTCGGCTATCTGAAGACCATTGCGGAGAACTGCGGAATTGTCCGGGAATACTCGGAGACGGCGCAGCCGGGAAGTATATTTTCATTGCCCTCGCTGGGAGCGGTATTTTGCAGGGCGGAGGGCTTTCAGCAGGCCATGACGCCGCTGAGCGCCGCGAAACTGGTAAAGGGCACATGGAACAGTTTTCAGGGGACTTTTACACCGGGCCAGCAGATCGGAATCAATGCCAGGAGTGAGCATATAGATATCGCCAGAGACTTTGTGGCCTTTGCGCTGTCCGAGCAGGCGCAGGAATCGGATTTTTACGACGGATTTTCTGTCAATGCAAGAGTGCTGGGGAGACAAAAGGAGAGAGACCGTTCGGACAGCGAGGCATTTGCGTCGGTTATGACCGCGGATGGAGGTTTCCTGGATCTGGAGATTAAAGCGTACAGTCCGGAGGAAGCGGACAGACTGATGGAACTATGCAGGAATCTGAGCCATCCGGCGGAGCGGGACAGCGCAGTGG